>NZ_JBEXSJ010000079.1:0-1159 GCF_040613535.1 Kribbella sp. NPDC006257 | reverse complement strand
GAGTCGGCCCGGCCGGACAGCGCCCGGGCCCGCTCCTCGGTGGTCCGCAGCGCCAGCCGCGCCTCCATCTCGGCAGCCCGTCCGGCCTTCGCCGCCTCGGCCAGCCGGTCCCGCTCGTCCGCGTCCGGCTCGTCCCCGATCTCGTCGCCGAACTGCTCGACGTCGCGCAACCGCTGCTCGAGATCGGCCAGACCGGCCAGGTTCTTGTCGCGTTCCTCCGCAGCGGCCGCGATCGCCTCGGCCATCCGCTGCGCCTCACCGCGGGACGCCTTCGCCAGCGATCCGAACTGGGCCAGCTGCTCAGCCACCGCCGCCATCGCCGCATCCGACTCGTGCAGCCGGGCCAGGGTGATCTCGACGGACTGCTTCTGCTGCTCCCGCTCGCGCTCCAGCGCCGCCAGCTCGAACCGCAGCCGCTCGCTCCGTGCGGTGGCCTCGATCAGCTTCTCGGCGGCCTCGTCGACCGCGGACTGCACCTCGATCAGACTCGGGGCAGCGTCCGATCCGCCGTACGCGAAGTGCGCACCCAGTACGTCGCCGGCCCGGGTCGTCGCGGTGACGTCGGACAGCTGCTGGACCAGCAGGCGCGCGGCCGGGACGTCCTCGACGACCGCGACCTTGCGGAGCAGCCGGCGCAGGGCCGGGCGCAGCACCTCGGGGCAGTCGACGACCTCGATCGCGTAGATCGCGCCGTGCGGCAGCTGCGGCCACGACGTGTAGTCCTCGGCCGGCGCGTCGCCGAGCAGCATCCCGGCGCGGCCGAGATCGTGCTCCTTCAGGTGTCCGACCGCCTCGACGGCGGCGGACGTGTGGGTCACCGCGACCGCGTCGGCGGCCTCGCCCAGCGCGGCGGCGATGGCGGTCTCGTACCCCGCGCGCACGCTCAGCAAGGCGGCGACCGAACCCATCAGGCCGGTCACCTGCTCCGAAGCGGCCAGCAGCGCTCCCGCACCGTCCTTGCGGTTCAGCCCGATCTCCAGGGCCTCCTTGCGGGCGGCCAGGCCGGTCCGCTCCCGCTCGGCGTCGCGCTCCTCGGCGCGGAGCTTGGTGAGTCGCTCCTCCAGCTCGTCCAGCACGCTCTGCGCGGCCTCGAACTGGTCGTCCAGACCCTTCTCGCCGGCATCGAGGCCGGCCACCTGGGTCTCCAGCGCGGTGAAAT
>NZ_JBEXSJ010000078.1:0-2398 GCF_040613535.1 Kribbella sp. NPDC006257 | reverse complement strand
GTACGCCGCCACCCCTCACGATCCACCGTTTCCCAACCCACCCACGCCCCACCCCCGAGCACCTGACCGCACACCCCAGAACGCCACCGAGCCCCAAGTCAGTTGCCCACCGCCCTCAAGGAGTTCGGACACCATCGCGGACGTCCGGACACCATCCCGGAGGCGCGGACAAATCACTCGCTGTCCCGACCCCCGACCTCCTGTCCGCACGTCCCCACAACCTGCCGGCACCCCCCAGAAACCCCGCCGAGCCCAAGTCTGTTGCCCGCCGCCCTCAAGGAGTTCGGACACCATCGCGGGGGTCCGGACACCATCCCGGAGGCGCGGACAAATCACTCGCTGTCCCGACCCCCGACCTCCTGTCCGCACTCCCCACAACTTGCCGGCAGATCCCAGAACCCCTCCGATGAACCTGATGACCACCCACCCGCAACCGGAGGTTCGGACAGGTTTTCGGGGGTTGGGGAGGGCCGGCCGATGTCCCGACCCCGGCTTCCTGGGCGACTGTTGTGTTCTTGGTCAGTTCCTTCGTCGGCAATGACGGCTGGGGCCGGAGAGGTGGGGAAGGGGTCGGGTGGACGGGGCGGCAGGGTCGGCTGGGTCAGCGGGGTCAGCGTCGTAGGCGAGGTCGGCGAGGTCGGCGAGGTCGGCGAGGTCGGCGAGGTGGACGGGGTCGGCGGGTGGGCGGGCTCGGCGTCGTCGGCGGGTGGACGGCGTCGTCGGCGGGCTCGGCGTCGTCGGCGTCGGCGTCGACGGACGGGTAGGGGTCGGCGACTGGGTGGGGTCGGCGGGTCGGCGTACGGGGTGGAGGTTCAAGGGAGCTGGTCGGCGGATCGTCGTGCCGGGGACTCGGCGTACGGGGCGGCGTACGGGGGGGGAAGGTTCAAGGGGGCTTCAGGTCTTGTGTGCGGTTCTAGGGTGAAGGTATGGCCGAGGACACCATTCCCAGCAAGGACCACTGGCTGTCGATCGGCGAGATCGCCCATCGCTCCGGCGTCGCCGCGTCGGCCTTGCGTTTCTATGAGGACCAAGGGCTGATCGCGTCCAGGAGGACGTCCGGGAACCAGCGGCAGTACCAGCGCAGTACGCTCCGGCGGATCGCCTTCGTCCAGGCCGCGCAGCGGGTCGGCCTCGCGCTGGCCGAGATCAAGTCGGCCCTCGACTCGCTCCCCGACGACCGCACCCCGACCCGCGCCGACTGGAGCAAGCTCTCGAAGTCCTGGCG
The DNA here is from genome assembly GCF_040613535.1 of Kribbella sp. NPDC006257. Lineage (NCBI taxonomy): Bacteria > Bacillati > Actinomycetota > Actinomycetes > Propionibacteriales > Kribbellaceae > Kribbella > Kribbella sp. NPDC006257. The sequence goes on along the minus strand of NZ_JBEXSJ010000078.1, from coordinate 1,173 downwards.
GTCCCGGCTCGACGAGCGGATCTCCGAACTCGAGCGGCTGCGCGACGATCTCGACGGCTGCATCGGCTGCGGCTGCCTCAGCCTGCAGCGCTGCAACCTGTACAACAAGGCGGATCGGCTCTCCGAACGCGGACCTGGTGCCCGCATTCTGAACGTCGGCATACCCGGCGAGCTATGACCGGCATAGCGCCCGCGACGGCCCACGAGGGTTAACCCCTGCCTTTTTCCCGATCTGGTGTGGAATTCCGCGACCCAAGGCAAGCTCTCGATCTGTAGCGATCAGTAATCCGCCGGTCGCTTTCCGCCACAGTTCACGGAGTGAGGCCCTCCCATGTCGCATCGCCGTATCCTGACGTCCCTGGCCGGCCTGGCCGCCGCAGCCCTGGCCGTCCCCGCCTTCGCCGCCGCTGCCCCGGCGCCGGAAACCACGTCCGCCACCCCGACCCACGTGTCGTCGTACACCGGTTCGCCGCAGGACGAAGCCGCCACCAAGGCCTTCTACGACGCGGTGATGAAGTCCGCGCGCGCCAAGCAGGCCAAGGCCGGCAACAAGCTCGCCGCCGTCACCGTCACCTATGCGGTCGACGCCCCGACCTTCGCCTCCCGGATCGCTGCCAGTACGTCGATCTGGAACTCCTCGGTCAGCAACGTGCGACTCGTTGAGGGCAGCAACTACGACTTCTACTACACCGAGGGCAACGACTCGCGTGGGTCGTACGCCTCCACCGACGGGCACGGCAGCGGCTACATCTTCATCGACTACGCGCAGGCCCAGCAGTACGACCAGACCCGGATCGTCGCCCACGAGACTGGCCACGTACTCGGCCTCCCGGACCACTACTCCGGCCCCTGCAGCGAACTGATGTCTGGCGGCGGCCCCGGCCCGTCCTGCACCAACCCCTACCCCGACGCGAACGAGAAGTCCCGCGTCAACTCCCTCTGGTCCAACGGCTTCGCCACCTCCACCACCAAGGCCGCGTTCCACACCGCGAAGTAACTCTCTGACCTTCGGCTCGGGATCGCCCGGCAGGGGACGACCCGAGCCGAAGCACGCCGTACGCTCCCCCCTGGGAGTGTGCGGCGAATTCTCTTCACCACAGCCCCGGTACTACGTACTGCGATCGCCGCCACCGGCGATCCGGCCGGCCGGCCGGGGGCACCCCGGCCCCGTGC
>NZ_JBEXSJ010000077.1:0-2482 GCF_040613535.1 Kribbella sp. NPDC006257 | reverse complement strand
CTTGCCCACCTCCGGCCCACCCAGCTCCCGCCTTGCCCACCTCCGGCCTTGCCCACCTCCGGCCCACCCAGCTCCCGCCTTGCCCACCTCCGGCCTTGCCCACCTCCGGCCCACCCAGCTCCCGCCTTGCCCACCTCCGGCCTTGCCCACCTCCGGCCCGCTCAGCTCCCGCCTTGCCCACCTCCGGCCCGACCCAGCTCTGCCCCGCCCAGCTCCGGCCTTGCTCACCCCCCCGTCCCACCCAGCTCTGATTCTGCAGCCAAACGCCGCGCAGATACCCCTTCAACTGCAGCCAGCCGCTGGTTCCAATCCGACCCCGAGTTCAGCCCACCTCCTAAGCGAGATCGGCACATGCCAGCGTTCCCCGGAGATCGCGCGGCTGCATCCAACCCCTCCCCGACCCCGATCCCATCCGGCGATCTCGGTCTATGTCTTTCCGGCCAGCAGGTCTCGATTACACCTCGCGCTGACTCTCCTGCGAGACCACGGTGCCGGGTCACCGTTCAGCTGAAGCTTGCCCACAGCATCTAAAGCCGGGCTCGCGCCGCGAGCACGTCGGCCGGGGCGGCTCGATGCGGCTCTCGAATCCCGACCATTTCCTCACCGACAGACCGCGCGACGGGATCGTCAGAAGGGCAGCGGGTCCCTGCCCGACGGGTTGTCAGCAGGGCGTGGGTCGCTGCCGGGTGTGGCCGTCAGAAGCGCGATCGGTCGCCGCCAGGTGTGGCCGTCAGAAGCGCGATCGGTCGCCGCCAGGCGCGGTTGTCAGAAGGGGGTGGTGGGTCGGGCGGTTGTCAGAAGGGGGTGGTGGGTCGGGCGGTTGTCAGAAGGGGGGTGGGTCGGGCGCGGTTGTCAGAAGGGTGGTCTGTCGTTGTCGGGTGGGGCGGTGTAAGGCGGGGTGGTGATGGGGCCTGGGCGTGGGGGGATGGTGGTATAGCGGTGGCCGGTGGGGGTCGTGAGGGTGGTGGATCCGTCGGGGTTGTTGGTGGCTTTCCAGCCCCAGGCGGGGGTGTCTTTGATGATGTGGTGGTACTCGCAGTAGGTGCGGAGGTCGGCGAGGTTGGTGGTGTGGGTTTGGGTGAAGGGGATCCCGTGATCGCGGTCGCATTGGCGGGCTGGGCGGTTGCAGTTGATCCAGTCGCAGGTGGGGTGGGCGGCGAGAAGTGTCTCGGAGACGAGGGTGCCGGGGTCGTGGCGAGTGGTGGATGCTTCGAGGACGGCGCCGTTGGTGGGGTCGGTGAGGAGCCGGCGCCAGGTGCCGTCGGTGGCGATGAGTCGAGCCTGTTCGGCGGGGATGGGACCGTAGCCGGTGAGCTGGCAGGGTTCGTCGTCGAGGCCGAGCAGGGTATTGATCGGGATGAGGACTTCGACGTGAGGTCGGCGTCGGTGCTGGTCGGGTAGACGTCGACCGAGCCAGTCGAGTCCGTTATGGAGGATGTGGTCGAACAAATCCACAGCCACGTCGGCGCGCCGTTGCCCGACGGTACGGTCACGTTCGGGCGAACCGGCTCCGGCAGCATCCTCCGGCACCAGCCTCTTGTGGGCAGAGCTCTCCCCCGAACCCGGGGCAGGCTTCTCCTGCGCGCTGTGGCCAGGGGTCTCCTGCCGGCTGTGGGCAGAGTCCTTCCCAGCCGGGTGCTCCTGCCTGGAGGCACGGTCCTCGTACGGAGCGAAGACAGAGTGCTCCCGGGCAGGGTGCTGGGACAACTGAGCAGAGTTCTGCTGCGGGGTGGGGACAGAGTTTTGCTGGGCAACGTCTTGCTGGGACAGGTGAGCAGAGTTCTCCTGCGGGGCGGGCACAGAGTTCTGCTGGGCAACGCCTTGCTGGGACAGGCGAGCAGAGTTCTCCTGCGGGGCGGGCACAGAGTTCTGCTGGGCAACGCCTTGCTGAGGCGTGTGGGCAGACTTGTCCTGCGGAGCCCGGGAGGAGTTCTGCCCGGGTGTATGGATAGAACTCTCCGGGGCGAGGTGCACCTGCGGAGTGGTGCTGGCCGGCGTGGGTCCCGGCGCCCTGTAGGCAGAGTTCTCCTGCGGTGCGTGGGCGGGATTGTCTTGAACACGGTGGGCGGTGCCGTCGTCGACGTGGTTGTGCTGGGGAGCACCTGGGGGTGATGTGGTGCCGCCGTCGTTGGTGGGCTCTTGGTCTGTGCCGCGATGTGAATTGTGCGGAGGCGGTGACGAATTGGTCGGTGGTGTACAGGTGGGTGGGTTGTCGTTGCCTGCCGTGCCGCCGCGGTCGGCGCTGTGGCCGATGGTGTTGTGGTTGCCGTCGTTGTTGCGGATGGTGCTGCCGTATCCGTTGCCGTTGGTGGTAGCGGTCGGCTGGTTGTGGGGCGGCTGGGCTGAGGCTGCCGTGGTGTCTGCGTCGGTGGCGGGTCCATGGGCGGGGGCCGTGGAACCCTCGGCGTTCAGGGTGCCCTTCGGGCAGTCGCCGCCTGGAGTGGAGGTCGAGTTCGAGCTCGACGGGTTCGAGGAGCCGGAC
>NZ_JBEXSJ010000076.1:0-4110 GCF_040613535.1 Kribbella sp. NPDC006257 | reverse complement strand
TTCGGGGTCCGGTCGGTGAGTCGGTATCTGAACTTGGCTCTGCTGAACGCCATCGCGAGGGCGTCTTGGGGAAGGGGTCCGTAGCCTTGGAGTTCACCGCCGGTGCAGATCGCCCCGGTAGCGAGCGCTTCGGCCTCGGCGTAGGTGCAGTGAATGACGACCTGGATCGCGACGGCTGGGTTCAACCCGGACTCCGGCGGCCCCGGAACCCGCCCAGCACCGGCATCTGCGTTCTTGTCTGTGGTCGCGGCCATGACCGGACCCGCACCTGAGTCCGCGCTCGAGATGGTCGCGGCGACCACGCTTTCGGCGTCCTGGTTTGTCGCGGCATCGGTCGCCAGGAACGGATCTGCAGCGCCCAAGCCCGCCACGCCCGTCACGCCCGCCGCGCCCGGCATCGCGTCTGCACCCACTGCGACATCCACACCTGCGACGGTGTCTGCACTCACCCGCGCGGCCGCGAACCGATCCGCGGTTCCCGTGTCCGAGACGTCCTCGGCGGCCACGTTCTCGTCGTCCGGACTCGCCGCAACCTCCGCGCCCTGCGCACCCGCGCGATCCCCGCACTCCCGGGCATCGGTGCTGGCCTTACCCGCAGCCAGCACGCGCTCATCGCCCGCGGCAGTCGCAACACCCGGCGTGGGCATGGCGCCCGAGATCGACGCAGTGCGCGGAGCGGCGGTGTACCACTCCGGCTCGTCATCCGCGCCTGGCCCGGCGGTAGTGGTGTGCGGCGTGGCGTCCGGAGTCGACGCGGTGCGCGGAGCGGGGGTGTACCACTTCGGCTCGTCATCCCCGTCTGGCTCGGCGGTAGTGGTGTGCGGCGTGGCGTCCGGAGTCGACGCGGTGCGCGGAGCGGGGGTGTACCACTCCGGCTCGTCATCCGCGCCTGGCCCGGCGGTGGCGGTGTGCGGCGTGGCGTCCGGATCGGTGTCTTCTGTCGGCTGGGCGTCGCTGGTGGACCCGGTGTGGTCGGCGTTGATGTCGGTGTCGGCGGTCGGGTTGGTGCTGTTGGTGGGTTCGCCGTTGCCGGTGGTCGAGTCGCCGTTGCGGGTGGTGGTTTGTCGGGGTTTGCCAATGGTGGTTTGGTCGTTGCCGAGGAGGCGGTTGACGGCGAGGTCGGTGCGGAGTTGGTTGAGGTTGCGGGGGTCGCCATCGTGTTGGAGTTGCCGGGCGCGCAGGGTGAGGGCTGCCATGATCGCGGTGATGTCGATCGCGGAGGTGGACACCACCAGGTCGGATGTGCCGCCGTTGTGGTTGACGGTGTAGGTGGTGCGTTCGTCTTGGCGTTGGGCGTGCAGCAGCGATTCGTACTCGGCGAGGACTTTCTGGGTTTCTCGTTGCGCGGTCTTCTTGATCCGGCGCCATCCGTAGCGGCGTCCCCAGGCCAGCACGATCGCCTCGACCGCTGCGCGCAGGTCGTCGTCGACGATCAGCGCGAGTTCACGGGCGATGTGGTAGGCGGCGGCGACCGGGATCCCGCCCGCGCTCAGTAGCCGCAGGGTGGCCGGGAAGCGGTCGACCAGGACCGCGGCCCGGTTCAGCCACAACGCAGCGGTCTTGCGGTGCGCGCTCAACGTCAGGCCGAGCTCGTCGGTCACCGAACGCAGCACGTCACCTGACCAGCGCCGCTCGGCCGGCCCGGCCAGGCGATCACCTGGCCGGGGTGCTTCGAGGCCCAGGTCCGCGGACGTTCCGGACAGGGCGTAGTGGAAGGCGACCATCGTCTGGGCTTTCCGGGCCGCCAGTGCGGACTCCAGTTGCTGGATCTTCGACAGGTGCTCCAGCAGCCCGTCGGCGTCGAGCAGCGCGATGTCCACGCTGGCTACCGAAGCCATCGTGGACACCATCTCCGCCGGACTCTCGAACATACTGTCGATTATAGACCGATCGAAGCACCCGGAACCAATCGCGAGCGAGGCCTGTGGACAACCCGCAAACCCAACCCTGCAAGGAGAAACCGGACACCCCGAAGCCATGACACGAGGACCAGGCAAACAGTATGGCGGCAACTTGCGGCGAGACCATCACAGGATGGCTGGGCCAACCTGCACAGATCGTCGGCTGGTCAAGTCAGGTCGTTGCCTCATAACCGAACTCGCTTGATGGCACCCAGGCCAGCAGGGCGTCGAGAGTCGGCAGGGTGTTGGTTCCCCACATCTTGGACAGGACCCAAGTGCGGCAGCCTTCGTGAAGCGGCTCGTCCAGGAACCACCGCCTTTGGTTGCCGCGTGCTCGCGGACATGCGACTTCGATGCGTCGATGCGATGCCGCTCGACGTGAGCACCATTGCCGCCCGTGCCGAGGATCAGTTGGCCGGCAGTGCATGCGATCGCTCTTCCCCTCCGCGAGCCGGACAGCCTGGGCGAGCCGGACAGCGTGGGCGAGCGTGGCGCTCGGCTTATTCTGGTGGGATGGTGGGTGAGGTCGAGCGGTTGTGTGCGGAACTCGACGGGTTGCGGGCTGGGGTGTTGAAGAAGCTGACGGGGTTGAGTGAGGCGGATGCGCGGCGTAGTACGGTCGGGTCCGGGACGAATCTTGCTGGACTGGTGCAGCACCTCACGTTTGTCGAGTCGCTGTGGTTCGAGGAGATCGTGGGCGGTGAGAAAGTTGCCCGAGGCAAGCGATCCATGGAGGTCGATCCCGCCGTTTCGGTGAAGACGCTGCGGGCGGAGTACAGGGCCGCGTGCCGGGCCAGCAACGAGATCATCACGAGGATCGGTGATCCCGATGCAGCCGTGATCCGGAACGGTAAGGCGCAGGATCTCCGTTGGGCGATTCTCGCTGTTATCCAGGAGACCGCGCGGCATGCCGGGCACGCCGACATCATTCGCGAGCAGCTCGACGGCACGACCGGTCGGTGATGGTTTGGGCAGGCCGGTGGGCCGGCGGACGCTTGGTCCGCCGGCCGGCTCAGCGGCGTACTCGGTAGTGCAGGTGGGTGGCCTCGGGGGTGTCTACTACCTCGATGATGTCCAGTTCGATCCGGTTGGGTAGTACGTCGAACAGGCGGCGGCCCTGGCCGAAGAGGACGGGGATCTGGGAGATGACTAGCTCGTCCAGTACGCCGGCCTCCAGGGCGCGTTGGGCTGTGTAGGCGCCGTGGACCAGTACGCCGCGATCCCCCGCGGCTGCCTTCGCCTGAGCCATTGCCGACTCGATGCCGTCGGCAACGTAGGTGACGAGTGGGTAGTTCGCCACGGTCGGGCCCGGTGGGCGATGGCTCGGCACGAACACCGGTACGCCGTGGTGGTTGCCACCCCAGTGATCGACCTGCTCGACCGTACGCCGACCGGCCAGCACCGCGCCGCTGTCGTTGATGGAGTCGTAGAACTTCCCGGCTGGGCCGTCCGGACGGTAGATCTCGCCGGAAGCATCGACCATCCACTGGTGCAACCGCATGAAGCCGTCGCCCCCGGGGTTCTCCGGGCTGTCGTCCGGTCCCGCGATGAAGCCGTCGAGGGACATCGCCATGTAGAGGAACGAGGTGGACATGCTTAGGCCTTCGGCTGCGGGTATCCGTCGGCGAACTCTGCTTGCTCGTAGACGCGCCGGAGCTCGACCGTGCCGTCGCGGAACGGCGACTTCTTCAGCCACTCGACGGCCTCGTCCATCGATTCGACCTGCCAGATCCAGTACCCGCCGACGAGCTCCTTCGACTCGGCGAACGGACCGTCGACGACACTCTGGCCGTCCTCGGTGAAGCTGACCAGCTTCCCTTCGCTGCTGGGCGCGAGCCCCTCACCGGACAGCATCACGCCGGCCTTGGTGAGCAGGTCGTTGAACCGCCCCATCTCGGCGAGGTCGTCGAGCGCGCGCGGGTCCTTGGGGTAGGACTCCTCGTCCGCCCGGGTCATCTTCACCAGCACCATGACTCGCATATCTGTCTCCCTCTGTCGTTCGGTCAGAGTCCGATCCAACTCTGCTCTGCCCAGTGCGTCGAGCAGGACAGGCCGAAATCGACACCCCCGGCCAAAGAACTTCCGAAGAAAGAAAAACGAGGGAAGGAAAGCGGTGGCGCCGGGGCGCACGACGGCGGTGCGGGAGCGGGAGCGGTGCGGGAGCGGGAGCGGCGCGGGAGCGGGTGCAGTGCGCGAGCGGAGCGGGAGC
>NZ_JBEXSJ010000075.1:2978-4571 GCF_040613535.1 Kribbella sp. NPDC006257 | reverse complement strand
GGGTTGACCGTATTTCGGGAACCGTATAGTGGACGCGATACATCAGCGCAGATGTTTGTTGCCAACAGTGTTGGTATGAGACAAGCCCTCGGCCTATTAGTACCAGTCAGCTCCACACTTTACAGTGCTTCCACCTCTGGCCTATCAACCCAGTGGTCTACTGGGGGCCTTACCCGATTAACTCGGTGGGAGACCTCATCTTGAAGCGTGCTTCCCGCTTAGATGCTTTCAGCGGTTATCACTCCCGAACGTAGCCAACCAGCCGTGCTCCTGGCGGAACAACTGGCACACCAGAGGTTCGTCCACCCCGGTCCTCTCGTACTAGGGGCAGCCCTTCTCAAGTCTCCTGCGCGCGCAGCGGATAGGGACCGAACTGTCTCACGACGTTCTAAACCCAGCTCGCGTGCCGCTTTAATGGGCGAACAGCCCAACCCTTGGGACCTACTCCAGCCCCAGGATGCGACGAGCCGACATCGAGGTGCCAAACCATCCCGTCGATATGGACTCTTGGGGAAGATCAGCCTGTTATCCCCGGGGTACCTTTTATCCGTTGAGCGACGGTGCTCCCACATGCCACCGCCGGATCACTAGTTCCGACTTTCGTCCCTGCTCGACATGTCTGTCTCACAGTCAAGCTCCCTTGTGCACTTACACTCGACACCTGATTGCCAACCAGGCTGAGGGAACCTTTGAGCGCCTCCGTTACCTTTTAGGAGGCGACCGCCCCAGTCAAACTACCCACCAGGCACTGTCCCTGATCCAGATAATGGACCGAAGTTAGACAGCCAGAACAACCAGAGTGGTATTTCAACGATGACTCCACCCGAACTGGCGTCCAGGTTTCACAGTCTCCCACCTATCCTACACAAGTTGTACCGACCACCAATACCAAGTTGTAGTAAAGGTCCCGGGGTCTTTCCGTCCTGCTGCGCGTAACGAGCATCTTTACTCGTAATGCAATTTCGCCGAGTCCATGGTTGAGACAGCGCCCAAGTCGTTACGCCATTCGTGCAGGTCGGAACTTACCCGACAAGGAATTTCGCTACCTTAGGATGGTTATAGTTACCACCGCCGTTTACTGGCGCTTAAGTTCAAAGCTTCGCCGGACCTAAATCCAGCTAACCTGTCCCCTTAACGTTCCAGCACCGGGCAGGCGTCAGTCCGTATACATCGAATTACTTCTTCGCACGGACCTGTGTTTTTAGTAAACAGTCGCTTGGGCCTGGTCTCTGCGGCCATCAACGCTTCCACGGGCAAGCCGTGTAACGTATCCGGCCCCCCTTCTCCCGAAGTTACGGGGGCATTTTGCCGAGTTCCTTAACCATGGTTCACTCGATCGCCTTGGTATTCTCTACCTGATCACCTGTGTCGGTTTGGGGTACGGGCGGCTCTAACACTCACTACGAAGTTTTTCTCGGCAGCATGGGATCATCCACTTCCCCTGAACGGGTCCGCCTCGGCTCTCAGGCATCATGAGACACGGATTTGCCTATGCCTCGCCCTACCACCTTGCCCGCGGATCAGCTTGCGCCTACCATCGCCGCGGTTGGACTACCCTCCTGCGTCACTCCTCAGTGCACCTAATACCAGTTC
>NZ_JBEXSJ010000075.1:1543-2883 GCF_040613535.1 Kribbella sp. NPDC006257 | reverse complement strand
ACCGGGTACATATGTGAATGCCACAGCTTCGGCGGCTTGCTTGAGCCCCGCTACATTGTCGGCGCGGAATCACTTGACCAGTGAGCTATTACGCACTCTTTCAAGGGTGGCTGCTTCTAAGCCAACCTCCTGGTTGTCTGGGCAACTCCACATCCTTTTCCACTTAGCAAGCGCTTAGGGGCCTTAGCTGGTGATCTGGGCTGTTTCCCTCTCGACTACGGAGCTTATCCCCCGCAGTCTCACTGCCGCGCTCTCACTTACCGGCATTCGGAGTTTGGCTGATTTCGGTAAGCCGGTAAGCCCCCTAGACCATCCAGTGCTCTACCTCCGGTAAGAAACACGCGACGCTGCACCTATATGCATTTCGGGGAGAACCAGCTATCACGGAGTTTGATTGGCCTTTCACCCCTATCCACAGGTCATCCCCCAGGTTTTCAACCCTGGTGGGTTCGGTCCTCCACGCGGTCTTACCCGCGCTTCAACCTGCCCATGGATAGATCACTCCGCTTCGGGTCTAGAGCATGCGACTAAAACGCCCTATTCAGACTCGCTTTCGCTACGGCTACCCCACACGGGTTAACCTCGCCACACACCACTAACTCGCAGGCTCATTCTTCAAAAGGCACGCCGTCACACCCACACAAGGTGAGCGCTCCGACGGATTGTAGGCAACCGGTTTCAGGTACTATTTCACTCCCCTCCCGGGGTACTTTTCATCTTTCCCTCACGGTACTAGTCCGCTATCGGTCACCAAGAAGTATTTAGGCTTAGCGGGTGGTCCCGCCAGATTCACACGGAATTTCAAGAGTTCCGTGCTACTTGGGAAAACACTCGGAAGTCACAGCCTTACATCTACGGGACTATTACCCACTACGGTCCGACATTCCAGCCGGTTCGACTTCAACCATGATTTATAACTCCCTGACCCCACGGCATTAGGATCTGAATGCTCCCACAACCCCACATACGCAACGCACGCCGGCTATCACACGCACATGGTTTAGCCTCATCCGCTTTCGCTCGCCACTACTCACGGAATCACTATTGTTTTCTCTTCCTGCGGGTACTGAGATGTTTCACTTCCCCGCGTTCCCTCCAGAACCCTATGTGTTCAGGCACTGGTAACTGGCTTTAGAATGCCAGCTGGGTTTCCCCATTCGGACACCCCCGGATCACAGCTTGGTTGCCAACTCCCCGGGGCTTATCGCAGGCTCCAACGTCCTTCATCGGCTCTTGGTGCCAAGACATCCACCGATTGCCCTTAGTAGCTTGTCACACAACAAAAACTACAAAGATGCTCGCGTCCACTATACAGTTCTCAAAATACGGGCAGGAACACC
>NZ_JBEXSJ010000074.1:0-4580 GCF_040613535.1 Kribbella sp. NPDC006257 | reverse complement strand
CCCACCCCCGCCCGGTTACTCCGACGTGCGACCGCCGCCACGGGCGCTCGGGCGGGGCGGCGGGGTCCACCCCGCCCCTGTCGGGCGGGCAGGCGGACGCCGGACAGGGCCTGGTGCGGCGCGGTGCAGACCGGCGTCTTTTTCGGGCACACGGCAGCCCACAACATACGACGGACTACGGGGCATTCGCGGTGCCTTTCGGGGGTGATGGCGACGGCTTAAATCATGATCGAAAGCCCTTGGCGGGCTGGGTGGCGTCAGTTTTGCTTTTGCTCCCAGGCCGCCCGGCAGACGGGCGCCCGAGCCGAAAGGCCCTACATGCGCACCGTAAGAAGAACGGGTGCCAGGCGCACCGCTCTGCTGCTGACGCTGATGGTCGGCCTCGCCGGGATCGTCCTCCCGAGCCCTGCCGAGGCTGCCGGATCCCGCCCGGACTTCCACGCACCATGGAATTGCGGGGAGTCCCGTTCCTACTCCCATCACGACGCCGAAGTGACGCAGGCGCTGGACTTCATCGGCGCACCTGGCGGTGACCTGGGTTCGCCAGTGCTCGCCTCGGCTGCCGGCACGGTCGTGTCGGCCGGTGTCAACGGCGGCTACGGCAACGAGGTCGTGGTCTCTCATGGCGGCGGCTGGTCCAGCCGGGTCGCCCATCTGAGCGTCATCAACGTGTCGGTCGGACAGCAGGTCGAGGCCGGTCAGATCCTCGGCCTGGTTGGATCCACCGGCAACTCCACCGGACCGCACCTGCACTACGAACAACTGGCAGACGGGGTTCAGGCTCCGATCGTGCTCGACGGTACTGCGCTGGAGTATCGACCGACCCCAACGACCCATGTCGGCCGCAACTGTCCCATCCAGCGGTTTGCGTTTGTGAACGCGGCTGGTCAGGTGTTCGCCAAGGATGGTTCGCATTCGCCGTGGCCTGGCGCGCTGAACGGTGGTGGCGCTTCGAAGGTCGTGTTGAGTGGTCAGTGGATCGGCATTCTGGACGGCACCAACTTCTGGGCCAAATCAGGAATCAACGGCGCCTGGAAACTGATGGCACAAGGCGCCGGAACGCGCGACATCGCAATCGACGGTGACCGGTTCGCCGTCGTCAACGCCGCCGGTCAAGTACTGGTCAAAGACGGTGCCGATTCACCCTGGTCAACACCGATCAACGGCGGCGGCGCCACCAAGGTCGTCCTCGACAGCGGCTGGATCGGCATCCTGCAAGGCGGCAACTTCCTCGCCAAGTTCGACATCTTCGGCACCTGGAAAGTACTGACCGGCGGCAACGACGTCATCGACATCGCCATCGACGGCAACCGCTTCGGATTCGTCAACGGCGCCGGCCAGGTCTTCGTCAAGGACGGCGCAGACTCCCCCTGGCCGAACGCCCTCAACGGCGGCGGCGCCACCCGAATCGAACTCCAGAGCAGCTGGATCGCAATCCTGCAAGGCGGCAACTTCCTCGCCAAGTTCGACATCTTCGGCACCTGGAAAACCCTCGCCGACGGCGGCCAGGTCACCGACATCACCCTCGGCGCCAACGGCTGGTTCGGCTTCATCGGCTCCGGCGACTTCTACGCCAAACAAGGCGCCGACAACCCCTGGCTAGGCATGGCCGGCGGCGGCCAGGTCCGCGACATCACCCTCGAAACCTGATCCTCATGAAGGAGCCCAAGTTGTCCAAGTTCAGCTCATTGCGCCGCCTGCTCACCTTGGTGGTGGTGGCCGGCGGACTCGTGGCCCTGCCCGCGATGCCCGCCCACGCCGACTGCCCGAGCATTCCGCCCGACCGGGATCTCGCCGTCACCCAGATCGTCTACCAGGTCGGTTCCGAACTCGGTGTCTCCGACAAGGTGATGCTCGCCGGTTTCGAGACCGGCTGGGTCGAGTCCCGGATGAACAACCTCAACTGCGGGGACCAGGACTCGCTCGGCGTCTTCCAGCAGCGTCCGTCACAGGGCTGGGGGACACCGGACCAGATCAGGGATGTTCGCTTCGCATCGAACTCCTTCTTCACCCGGGCCAAGAACTCCGACGCCGCGAACCCCGGCTTCACCGCGGGTCAGATCGCCCAGGACGTCCAGCGATCCGCACACCCCGACCGGTACGACGCAGCCGAGGGCAAAGCCCGGTCGATGATGGCCGAGGTCGCGATCCAGCGGTTTGCGTTTGTGAACGCGGCTGGTCAGGTGTTCGCCAAGGATGGTTCGCATTCGCCGTGGCCTGGCGCGCTGAACGGTGGTGGCGCTTCGAAGGTCGTGTTGAGTGGTCAGTGGATCGGCATTCTGGACGGCACCAACTTCTGGGCCAAATCAGGAATCAACGGCGCCTGGAAACTGATGGCACAAGGCGCCGGAACGCGCGACATCGCAATCGACGGTGACCGGTTCGCCGTCGTCAACGCCGCCGGTGAAGTTCTGGTCAATGTCGGTGCGGATTCACCCTGGTCAACACCGATCAACGGCGGCGGCGCCACCAAGGTCGTCCTCGACAGCGGCTGGATCGGCATCCTGCAAGGCGGCAACTTCCTCGCCAAGTTCGACATCTTCGGCACCTGGAAAGTACTGACCGGCGGCAACGACGTCATCGACATCGCCATCGACGGCAACCGCTTCGGATTCGTCAACGGCGCCGGCCAGGTCTTCGTCAAGGACGGCGCAGACTCCCCCTGGCCGAACGCCCTCAACGGCGGCGGCGCCACCCGAATCGAACTCCAGAGCAGCTGGATCGCAATCCTGCAAGGCGGCAACTTCCTCGCCAAGTTCGACATCTTCGGCACCTGGAAAACCCTCGCCGACGGCGGCCAGGTCACCGACATCACCCTCGGCGCCAACGGCTGGTTCGGCTTCATCGGCTCCGGCGACTTCTACGCCAAACAAGGCGCCGACAACCCCTGGCTAGGCATGGCCGGCGGCGGCCAGGTCCGCGACATCACCCTCGAAACCTGACCGTCAAACCATCTGTGAGGAGCAACATCGTGACAACCAACGCCCATCCGTCCCACCCCGTCGCTCGCCGTGCCCTCCTCGGCGCCATCCCGGCCATCGCCGCGGCAGCCGTGATCACCACGGTCAGCCCTGCCTCGGCAGCGCCGGCCGGGCGGCCCCAGTGTCTCGCCGACCTGGCCGCGGCACCCATCGCCCGGAAGGACCGCAGATGACCTCCATCCCCTGGCTGGCTGACGTTCTGCGCGAAGCCGGGCTCAACGTGGTCGAAGAGGGCAACTGGCAAGGCCGCGGTACCGGCGGCGCCTTCGACCCGATCGGCGTGTTGTGGCATCACACCGCCGGCAATCCCAGTCCCTCCGACCCCAACCCGTCGCTCGGCATCTGCATCAACGGCCGCTCCGACCTGGCCGGTCCGTTGTGCCACGCCCTGGTCGACTACAACGGCGTCTTCCACGTCATCTCGGCCAACAGTGCCAACCACGCCGGAACGTCCGGCGGCAGCGGGCCGATCCCGGCCGGCAACGGCAACGCGATGCTGATCGGCTGGGAGATCGAGTACAACGGCGTCAACGCCGCGATGACGCCGGCGCAGTACGGCGCCTCGGTCACAGCAACCGCGGCGGTACTGCGGCGGCTGGGCAAGGACGCCTCGTACGCCCGCGGCCACCGCGAGACTAGCATCGAGGGAAAGCCCGACCCGGCCTTCGTCGATCTCGACCAGATGCGCGCGGACGTGGCCGCGCGGATGATCTCCCGGTTCGCCTTCGTCAACGGGGCCGGCCAGGTGATCGCGAAGGATGGGTCACACTCGTCGTGGGAGAACCCGATCAACGGGGGCGGCGCGACCAAGGTCGTCCTGAACGGCCAGTGGATCGGCATCATGGCCGGTGACACCTTCTGGGCGAAGCAGGGCATCTTCGGCAACTGGGTGGGGATGGCCCGGACCCCCGACATGCGGGACATCGCGATCAGCGGTGACCGGTTCGCCTTCGTCAACGCCGTCGGGCAGGTGTTCGTCAAGGACGGGGTCAATGCGGCCTGGCCGGGCGCGATCAACGGCGGCGGCGCCCGCAAGGTCGTCCTCAGCGGCGGCTGGATAGGCGTCCAGCAGGGCGACTCCTTCCTGGCCAAGTCCGGGATCCAGGGATCCTGGCGGACGATGGCCGACGCGGCCGGGCTGAAGGACATCGCCATCGACAACAACCGGTTCGCCTTCGTCAACGGAGCCGGCCAGGTGACCGTCAAGGACGGTGTCGACTCGGCCTGGCCGGGCGCCGTCAACTCCGGTGGCGCCACCCGGGTCGTCCTCAAGGACGGCTGGATCGGCGTCCTCCAGGGCGGCGACTTCCTGGCCAAGTTCGACATCCTCGGTGGCTGGAAGACGATGGCGTCGGGCGGTCAGGTGTCCGACATCGCGCTGGGCGGCAACGGCTGGTTCGGCTTCGTCGGATCCGGCAACTTCCTCGCCAAGCAGGGCGCTGACAGCGAGTGGCTGCAGATGGCTCCCACCGGCACGGTCCGCTCGATCGCACTGGAGACCTGAGCGCCGAAGAGCACCGGCAGCGCGGTCACGTCCACCTCGGGCAGCTTGCCGTCGGTGATGGAGAGTCGCTCCGGGTCGCCGCTCTCCAGCACCCA
>NZ_JBEXSJ010000073.1:0-8322 GCF_040613535.1 Kribbella sp. NPDC006257 | reverse complement strand
CTCGGCTTCGGCAGCGCGGTCGGCTGCTTCGGCGGCACGGTCGGCGGCGGTCGGGCGGCGGCGCGTACGACGTCCGCTCGGCGCTGCCTCGTCTTCGGTCACTGCGGGGGTGGCCTCGACCGGGCTGGTCGCGACGGCCTGAGCCGGGACCTCGGTCGGCGCCTGGAAGAGCACGGCAGCAGCCGCGGGCGCCCGGCGGCGGCGACGCGTGGTGGTCTCCGGAGCCTGCAACGCGGCAGCAGCAGCTGCCTCGACCGCTTCGGCTTCAGCGGCGGCCAGCGCAAGCGCCTCTTCGTCCTCATCGGCGTCGGCAACCGGCCCGTCGGTGACGGGGGTCTCCTCGGCCAGCAACTCCGCCTGACGCGCAGCGGCACTCTTGCGAGTGGTGCGTTTGCGCGTGGTCTTCGCCGGCGCGGCAGCAGTCTCGCCTTCGGCGGGGGCCTCGGACGCCACCTCGCCTGTCGTCTGTGCCGCCGGGTCGGCGGCGCCGCCGGACTGCGCGGCGCGGGTCGCGCGGCCTTGGCCGCGGCTCCGGGTGCGAGTGGCGGGCGCTGCAACGACAGCCTCGGCCGGGGCTTCGTCAGTCAGTTCGGGGAAGGTGTCCTGCGGCGCGGCGGCGGCCTTCTTGGCGGGGCGCTTGGCGGCGGTCTTCTTGACCGTGCGCTTGGCAGCCGTCTTCTTCGCCGGCTGCGGCGCCGGATCGGCGGCCGCGGCGTCGGGCTGGGTGCTGATCGCGGTCTCGACCGGCTCAGCGGTGGCGGTCTTCGCGGCGGCGGCCTTCTTGGCCGGGCGCTTGCGGGCCGTCTTCTTGGCAGCAGCCTTCTTCGCGGGCTGCCCGGGGGCGGTGGCAGCCGTGGCTGCCTCGGTGTCGTTCGGCTCGTTCTCGAGCATGTGGTGCGGGTCTCCTCTGGCCCTCCGGCGCATCCTGCGACCCTGTCACGGTCCGGCGCAGCCAGCTGGCGGTCTCGGTCTCGCCGCTACCGACAACGCTGCCGGTACGGCGGAAGCCTTCTGGATCCGCTCCCCCGCGCTCGTCAGGGCACAGATGGAGCGGCGGCGTCGTCCTCCGCTACATGCGTCTGGTGGTCGACCGCCTGGCCGGTCGCGGTCGCCTGGGTGGCGTCGCGGTCACGAGCGAGCGGATCGTCCACAGTGCCGGTTGCCGCGAGAAGCGGGCCCTGGGCGAGCCTGGTCAGAAGAGCCGGGCCCGTCACCGGAAGCGTCGCTACGTCGAGCACGCCGGCGAGAACGTCGTCGGGTCTCACGGCCGGGGTTCCGTGCCGTAACACCACTTGCAGTATCGCACACGTCGCAACCGGCGCCGGTTCACTGCCGACCGCGAGTCGGAGAACGGCGTCCCGACAGTCGAACGAGCGAAGTCCCCGTTTGGTCATGCGCTCGACCAGAATTTCGTCCCGGGCGAGGAACGCCTGCACCGCCTGCTCGGCGTCCGCGGTATCCACGCCTGGCAACGCGATCAGCCACTCGCTCGCCTCCAGCTGGTCGGCCAGCGACCCCGGCCCGGCGACGACCACCTCGAGGACGTCGAGTCCGGACGGCAGCGCCTCGTCGAGGTCGGCCCGGACCCGCTCCGGGTCGCGCTCGTGTGTGAGCGAGATCTCCAAGTACTCCGCCTCCGAGGCGGCCCCGGTCGGCGCGGCACCGGCGTACGAGATCTTCGGGTGCGGGCTGAAGCCGTGCGAGAAGGCGACCGGCAACTCCGCCCGGCGGACGGCGCGCTCGAAGGCGCGCTGGAAGTCGCGGTGTGAGGTGAACCGCAGCCGTCCGCGCTTGGCGAAGCGGATCCGCAGCTTCTGGACCGCGGGAAGCTGCTGGGACGGCGGAGCCTGAACTGGTGCCACGCGATCATTCTCGCAGCACCACCCACCAACCCTGAAAAGAAGGCAACGATGCGCGCACTGCTCTTCGACGAACCGGCGGCCGACACGTCCACCACCCGGGTCGCCGAACTGGACACCCCCACGCCGGGACCGGGTGAGGTGTCCGTCGACGTCCGCGCCGCCGGGGTGAACTTCATCGATGTGATGGCCCGCCGGGGCGATCCCGGGTACGCGACCGGCTGGCCGTTCGTTCCCGGCCTGGAGGTCGCCGGGACGGTCCGGGCGCTCGGAGCCGGGGTGAGCGGGCCGGAAGTCGGCACGCCGGTTGCTGCGTTCACCGGAGCGGGCGGCCTGGCCGAAGTCGCCGTCGTACCGGCTGAGCGGGTGGTGGAGATTCCGGCCGGCCTGTCGTACGAGGAAGCAGCCGTTGCCCCCGGCACCTTGACCACGGCCGCGTTGCTGCTGGGACCGGCCGGGCGGCTGCGGGAAGGCGACATCGTCCTCGTCCACTCGGCGGCAGGCGGTATCGGCCAGGCAGTCGCTTCGCTGGCACGTCTGAAGGGAGCAGGGCTGCTGCTCGGGACCGTCGGCAGTGCGAGCCGTTCGGCGGCAGCAGAGCAGTCCGGGTACGACGCTGCGCTGGTCCGCGGCGACGGTCTGGCGACCGCGGTCCGGGAGCGAACCGGCGGCCGCGGGGTCGACCTGATCCTCGACCCGCAGGGCACCGAGTGGATCGACACCGATCTCGAACTCGTCGCCGCGGGTGGGCGGATCGTGCTGTTCGGCAATGCGGGCGGTACGCCGATGACGCTGCCGCCGGCCGGCCGGTTGTTCGGCGGCAACGTCTCGATCGGTGGATTCAGCATCCGTGGCTACGCGGCGAACGCTCCGGCACTGGTCGCCGAAGCGCTCGCAGACGTTCTGCACAAGGTGAAAGCGGGCGACCTGTCGATCGAGCTCACGCCGGTCGACGGTCTCGACAAGGCGGCCGAGGCCCAGCAGGCGCTGGCCGACGGACGTGGCGACGGGAAGTACGTCGTACGGGTCTGATCAGGACTGGGACTTGCCGGTCAGGACCAGGGCGTAGCTGAGGAGGGCGAAGGCGAGGGTGCCGAGGAGCGTGCGGACGAGGTTGAAGCTCCGCCAGCGCGCCTCGTCGAAGGCGGCCCGGACGGCGGTGACGTCGATGGTGTCCGGGTCGCCGGCGGCTTTGATCGCGTCGTTGAGCGGGACGTTGACGGCGATCGTGATGATCATCGTGACCAGGTAGAGGACGAAGGCAGCCGCGATCCACGGCAGCGCCTTCTCCTTCAGCTGGAGCAGGCCGGCCAGCAGGGTGAGGACCAGCGCGCCGACGAAGCCCAGGCCGAGGAAGACGGGGTTGATGATGGCCCGGTCGACCGCCTGGAAGGTGCCGACGAAGGTCTTGTCGTCGGTCTTGGCGAGGCCGGGTATGAAGGCGTTGCCATAGCTGAAGTACACGCCGGTGACGAGGCCCGTCGTCATCGTGGCGGCAATCAGGGAGACCACCCGCAGAGCATTCATGGGCTGACGGTACCGATCCGGGCTTTCAGCGACCTGTCAGTTCCTCTGATCACGCACCAGAATGGACCGGTACGGCATCATGAGGGCTCGGGGAACGTGAGGGAGAGGACATCGATGACGGAACCGGCGCAGTCGCCGCGGCCTGAACCGGACCGCAGCACCGGGGTCGACGACGCCGGCGAAGGCGACGGCAAGGGCATCTACTGGGTGCTGAAGAACGTGATCGTCGGCCCGCCGGTGAAGCGGGTGTTCCGGCCGAAGGTGGAGGGCATCGAGAACGTCCCGCTGACCGGCCCGGCGATCATCGCCAGCAACCACCTGTCGTACGCCGACTGGATCTTCATGCCGCTGGTCCTGCGCCGCCGGGTCACCTTCGTGGCCAAGTCCGACTACTTCACCGGCGCCGGCATCAAGGGCACCTTCCAGCGCGGCTTCTTCAAGGGCACCGGCCAGGTCCCGATCGACCGTTCCGGCGGCTCGGCGTCCGAGGGCGCGATCCGGGCCGGGATGAAGGTGCTCGAGCGCGGCGACCTGTTCGGCATCTACCCCGAGGGCACCCGGTCGCACGACGGCAAGCTCTACAAGGGCCGCACCGGCGTCGCCCGGCTGGCGCTGGAGGCCAAGGTTCCGGTGATCCCGGTCGGCGTGATCGGCACCGACGTGGTCGCGCCGCCCGGCAAGATCGTCGCCTCACTCGCCTCCCCGACGGTGAAGTTCGGCGAGCCGCTGGACTTCTCCCGGTACGACGGGATGGAAGGCGACCGGCTGATCCTGCGCGCCGTCACCGACGAGATCATGTACCGGATCATGGAGCTGTCCGGCCAGGAGTACGTCGACATGTACGCCACCAAGGCCAAGCAGCTGGAGGGCCGGGCGCCCACCGGGGCCCCCAAGAAGGTCCGCAAGACGGACACCTGATCCAAGAGGTGAGACAGCATGGCGCTAGGCTGGGAAACCGTGGACGGACCTATCGCGTATCAGGGTGAGCCAGGCGCCAACTCGGCGATGGCGTGCACCGAGATGTTCCCGGGACGCGAACAGCTGCCCTGTACGACGTTCGAGGACGCCCTCGAGGCGGTCAGCACCGGGCGCGCCGGGCTGGCGATGATCCCGGTCGACAACTCGATCGCCGGCCGGGTCGCGGACATCCACCACCTGCTGCCGGACTCCGGGCTGCACATCATCGGCGAGTTCTTCCTGCCGATCCACTTCCAGCTGATGGCCACGCCGGGCACCCC
Source organism: Kribbella sp. NPDC006257 (assembly GCF_040613535.1). Classification (NCBI taxonomy): domain Bacteria; kingdom Bacillati; phylum Actinomycetota; class Actinomycetes; order Propionibacteriales; family Kribbellaceae; genus Kribbella; species Kribbella sp. NPDC006257. The sequence goes on along the minus strand of NZ_JBEXSJ010000073.1, from coordinate 3,698 downwards.
GCTCGAGTCGATCAAGACCGTCCGCAGCCATGTGCACGCGCTCGGGCAGTGCCGCAAGATCATCCGCGAGCACGGCTGGTCGACCGTCGTCGCCGACGACACGGCCGGCGCTGCCCGTGAGGTGTCCGAACTCAAGGACCCGACCGTCGCCGCCCTCTCCCCCGTCGCCGCGGCGGAGCTCTACGGCCTCGACATCCTCGCCCGCGACGTCGAGGACGAGCACCACAACACGACCCGCTTCCTGGTGCTGTCGCGCGAGCCGCAGGTGCCGCCGGTCGGTTCGGGTCCGACGATCACCAGCTTCGTCTACCGGGTCCGCAACGTGCCGGCCGCGCTGTACAAGGCGATGGGCGGCTTCGCGACCAACGGCGTCAACATGACCAAGCTGGAGAGCTACCAGCTGGGCGGTTCGTTCTTCGCCACCCAGTTCTACGCCGACGTCGAAGGTCACCCCGAGGACCCGCACGTCGCGCTCGCACTGGAGGAACTCGCCTTCTTCTCGGTCGAGGTCCGCATCCTCGGCGTCTACCCCGCCCACCCGTTCCGCGCCAGCATCGCCGAACCAGCCGCGAACCGGGCCCTCCGTCCTCATCACTGAACGGATGGACATCGTTCAGGTCGATTATCAAGACCTGTTCCGTACTGCGTACGCGGTGATCCGAGCCGCGTCCGAGCGGAAGTTCCCGTCGTCGATCCCGGTCGACGAAGCGTGGTCGCTGGTGGATTCGCCGCCGCCGGAGTACCGGTTCAGTTGCCTCGCAGCGGTTGATGGTGAGGACGTTGTCGGAGCCGGGTGGCTGACCTGGTCGCTGGCGGAGAACCGCGAACTACTCGTGGCCGAGCTCGGTGTCGAGGCGGGACATCGCCGCAGAGGCATCGGGTCGTCGTTGCTTGAGGCAACAAAGCTTGCCGCTCTCGCGGACGGACGGAATGCGTTGCTGGCCGAGACATTCAGCCCGTACGGCGAGGGGCCGGGTACCGGGGCAGCCTTTGCCACCGCCCGAGGCTTCGTCTCGCAGTACGCCGCCTTGCATCAAGTGCTGAACTATCCCGTGAACGGCCTTGATGTGTTGGCAGTTGAGATCGCGCCGCATCACCAGGAGTACACGCTCGCCACGTGGCCGGACGGGTGCCCGGACGAGTTCGTGGACCAGTACTGCGATCTGCTCAGCCTCATCGACGACGAGGTTCCCCTCGACGACCTGGACCTCGAAGCCAAGCGCTGGACCCCCGAGCGCCTCCGCTCGGTCGAAGCACGTCGTCGTACGGCCGGCCACCTCACCAGTACGACGGTCGCCATCGCCGCCGACGGCTCCCTGGCCGGCTACACCGAGCTCACCGGCAAACCCCAGCACCCCGAACGCCTCGACCAGCACGACACCCTGGTCCGCCCGAACCACCGCGGCCACCGCCTCGGCCTCGCCCTCAAAATTGCCAACCTGCAAGCCCTCCAGGCCCGCACCACCAACCCCGCCACCATCCACACCTCGAACGCCGTCAGCAATGCGGCGATGATCGCCGTCAACGATCAGCTCGGCTTCAGGCCGGTCGAACACCAGCAGGTCTGGATCCGTCAGCTCTAAATGGAGCGCGGCCGGCGAGCGAAGACACATAGGGTCGCCGGATGGAGCTGATTTACGTCGACGGACGCGATGCGGAGATCTTCGAGCGGTTCTTCCGGGTGAAGGATGAGGTTCGGCGTGGGCAGCAGGAGTTTCCGGTGGGGCTCGGGCCGGCGGAGGCGCGGCCACTGATGACCGAGGAGCATGTCGACCTGCGTGCGGATGGTCTGGCGATCGTGGACGGCGACGACTGGCTCGGGGTCGCCTGGCTCGACTGGTATCTGCAGGAGAACACGCATCTGCTCGAAGTCGAGATCGCGGTCGACCCGGTGCACCGGCGTACGGGCGTTGGCACGAAGTTGCTGGAGGCAGCTGCCGAGCGGGCCCGTGCGAGCGGGCGGCGATTGCTGACCGGGAGCATCATCGGTGACGCGGCCACCGGAGAAAGCGCCGGTACGGCGTTCGCCACGGCGCACGGCTTCGTCCGCAAACACGAGGAGCTTCATCAGATTCTCGAGTTGCCGGTCGACCCGATGGTCGCCGTCCAGCGCGATGGGTACGAATTCGTGCAATGGCGCGACCAGATCCCGGACGAGTGGCTCGAGCAGATGGCGGCCGCGTTGCAGGGAGCCTCTCGCGACATCCCGCATGGCGAGCTGGACCAGCAGGTGCAGCAGTGGACGCCCGAACGAGTCCGGGAGGTCGAGGCACGGCGCCTGAAGCAGGGCCGGTTCTGCTACACCACCATCGCGGTGACGGCCGAGGGCAAGTTGGCGGCGTACACGGAGATGGGCGGTACCCCGGAGATTCCTGACCGGCTCTACCAGTGGGGGACGTTCGTCTGGCCGGAGCATCGGGGGAAGGGGCTGGGGATGGCGGTGAAGATTCCTAATCTGCGGTCGTTGCAGGACGGGCTGGCGGGGTCTGCGGTGCTGCATACCTGGAACGCGCCGGAGAACGCTCCGATGATTCGGGTGAACGACCAGGTCGGGTTCCGGGCGGTGGATCGGCGGAGTAGCTGGGAACGGGCTGTCTAGCGAAAGGTCGAGTCGGTCGGCTGGGGGCCGGCTTGGTCAGCGGAAGATCCAGTCCGGGTAGCGGGTGGCGAGGACGTGGTGGTGGCCGGCCCAGCCGGTTGCCTCCCGGCGTACGGGGTCGAGGGTGTCGGGGTGGCCGCCGACGATGCGGTAGCCCCAGCTGAAGGCGGCGATCGGTTCGAGGACGCGGGTGCGACTGACGTCGGGCGCGATCACCAGGAACGTGTCGGCCCGCCATTCGCCGTCGGGGTGATCGGGGTTGGCCGGGGCGTCGAAGAAGGTCGGTAGATAGCCGTACGCATAGAGCGGACTGGCGTCGGCGAGGAACGGCGGCGCGTCGACCGACACGTCGTGGTCGAAGCCGCGGGTGATCACCTGGACCCAGCCCATGATCGCGTTGATGCCTTGCCCGTGATACCTCAACGTCGCCAGGCAGATCGGGAATCCGCGGAACGCTTCGGCGTCGAGATCCGGTACGACGAGTTGGTGCCCGGACGCCCACGGGTCGTCGTTGGGCTGCACGCGGAGGTTGATCAACCCACGCTGACCCCGGACCTCGAACGGCACGGTCAGCTCTCGTCGCATCCGGTCATCCTCCCCTTGCGCTTTCAAGCAATTCTCCAACGCCTGGCAAGGATTTCACGGGAGCGACTACCGGGTCCTACGGACTTGTGCACCGGCGGTGACGAGAGGAAGGTGGAAGCGAGCAGCGTCTTGGGGGCAGCCTGTTCGGCAGAAGCTGGCGGCACACGCCGCCTCGGCCGGAACGTTGGGGTCTGGGGGATCTGGAGAAGCGTCCCGGTCCGGTACTTCGTGCTGCGCGACGTCCGTCGCCGCGGCCGGTCCGTCCTGCCCGTCGCCCCTGTGGTCCAGCAAGGGGGATGAGATGGCGAGGAAGGCCAACGGGCGTGCGGACGTGTCGCACCGAGCCGATGACCAGATGCCGGGCGAGCGGATGTCCGCACCGGCAGCGAACGGGACACCCAGCAACGGCGTGCCCGCCGGAGCCGGGACGATGAGCGCCGGCGGTGGCGGCGCGATGGGTGGCGCCGGTGGTGGCGGCGCGATGAGCAGCGCAAGCGGTGGCGGCGCGATGGGT
>NZ_JBEXSJ010000072.1:0-9048 GCF_040613535.1 Kribbella sp. NPDC006257 | reverse complement strand
GGCGCGGCCGCAACCGGCGACCTCCTTCGAGCGCGCGGACGCCCTCGACGCTGAGCCCGGCCTGGCTGGCCAGCGCCTCCTGGGTCAGCCCGGCCTCGGCCCGCCACTGCCGGATCAGGGTGGCTACGGTCGGCATCGTCGCGGCCCGCCGGCGGTCAGAGTCCGGCGAACAGGTCGTGTTCCTTGCCGTCCGGGCCGGGCGCCGCGGTGCCCTTGACGAGCCGGTAGTGCTCGCTGGCCCAGATCTGGTGCCCGTTGTTGTTGGACAGGGCGAAGAAGGGTCCGTCGACGGTGATCTGGGTCGCGTGCGCCTTCATCGCGTTCATCTTGCGGTCGACATAGGCCTCGCCGTCGATCACGCAGTCGATCAGCCGGTCGGGGGTGACCATCGGGTAGTCCCCCTCCGGGTCCATCCCCTCGAAGGTGGTGGTGTCGCCTGCCGCGCGGAGCCGGCGCAGGCTGTCGCGGAAGCTCTCCTCCGACATCGCCATCCAGTAGATCTTCGCGATGTCCCACGCCGGTCCGAGGTCTTCCCGGTACGACGGAGCGGCGGCGAGCGCGGCCGCGTAGGTGGCGACCCGGTGCGCCTGGATGTGGTCGGGGTGGCCGTAGTTGCCGTACTCGTCGTAGGTGACCAGGACCTGCGGGCGGAGCTCGCGGATCACCGGGACCAGGTCGTTCGCCGCCGCGACCAGGTCGGCCTGCCAGAAGCTGTCCGGCCGGGTCTGCGGTGGGACGTCCGCGTTGCCTTCGTCGTTGTAGATCATCCCGGTGTCGCGGTACTTGCCCTCGCCGCCGAGGAACCGGTGGTCGGTGACCCCGAGCTCGTCCATCGCGGCGGCCAGCTCGCCGACCCGGTGCTTGCCGAGCTGGTCGGTCTTGTCGGCGGCCAGGTCGGCCAGCTCCGGGACCAGGACCTCGCCTTCCTCGCCGAGGGTGCAGGTGATCAAGGTGACGTGCGCGCCCTCGGCCACGTAGCGGGCCATCGTGGCGCCGTTGTTGATGGTCTCGTCGTCGGGATGGGCATGTACCAGCAGCAGCCGGCGGTCGGGAAGCTCGCTCATTCGGCCAGCCTACGTCGCAGCGCAGACACTTTCGCAGGGCCGTCAGCGGGCCCGCCGGCTGCCGGCTCTCAGCCGAAGCGGCGGACCAGCAGACAGCCTGCCTGGAACCGGGAGCGCGCTCCGAGCCCGGCGATCAGCGCACTGATCTCGGCCCGCACCGTACGCAGCGACAGCCCGAGCTGCCGGGCGATCGCGGCGTCCTTCGCACCGGTCGCCATCAGCCGGCCGATCAGCACCTGACGGTTGGTCAGGTCACTCGCGGCAGCCGCGGTCCGGCGGTGCGATCCCAGCTCATAGACCTCGCAGACGACCTCCGGCGCGAAATCCTCGATCCGCACCGCAGGGACAGCCTGGTAAACCGACATCCACATCTCCTCCCCAGTTTGTCCAGCAGACGTAATTCTCGACTGGGCCAGACGGGTCCACCAGGTACAACCCATACAGTTCACCCATACAAATGTGCGATCGAGGGAGGTACGGGTGGATTCTCAGTTCGCTGCCCTGCTCCGACGGCACCGCAGCGCGGCCGGCTTCACCCAGGACGAACTGGCGGCGGTCTCCAAGGTGAGCGTCCAGGCGATCAGCACGCTGGAGCGCGGTACCCGCCGGTATCCCCAGCTCAGCACCGTCGACGCCCTGGCCGACGCACTGCACCTGGACGGCGACCAGCGCGCCGCCCTGGTCGCCGCAGCCTCCCGGCGGGGGAAGACGGGACCGGACCGGCAGACCGTACCGGCGGTTGCCTCCTCGCCCCGGCAGCTGCCGTTCGTGAGCGGCGACTTCACCGGCCGGGTCAGCGAGCTTGCCGACCTCACCGACTACCTGACCAGCGGCAACGGCGTCCATGTGGTCGCCATCACCGGCATGGGCGGGATCGGCAAGACCACACTGGCCATCCACACCGCTCACCAGGTCGCCGACCACTACAAGGACGGCCAGCTGTACCTCGACCTGCGCGGCTTCGGCATCGGACCGCCGCTGCAACCGCTGGACGCCCTGACCTATCTCCTGGAAGACCTGGGCGAGACTCCCAGCGCAGACCTCGCCACCGCCTCCGGACGCCTCCGTACGGCGTTGGCAGCGCGCCGGCTGGTCCTCTTGCTCGACAATGCATCCGACCAGGAGCAGGTCCGGCCGCTGCTACCCGGAATGGGTGGTTGTGCCGTCATCGTGACCAGCCGGCGGAGCCTGGCGGGGCTCGGCGGTCGCCAGTTCCACCTGGGCGAGCCGCCGCTGGAGGAGTCGGTGGCGATGCTCCGGCGTATCTCGGAACGCCCGGATGCTCCGGAAGAGGAGTGTGCCGAGGTAGTCCGTCAATGTGGTGGCCTACCGCTGGCGATCCGGATGGCCGGCGCCCGGCTGGCCTCCCGTCCCACCTGGCCGGTGGCGCACCTTGCCGAGCGGCTAGCCGACGGCCGGCGCCGCCTGGACGAACTACAGCTCGACGACTCCGGCGTACGGGCCACGCTGGTGTTGTCCATCGAGCAGTTGGCCGGTAGTGACGATCCCGTCGACGTGCAAGCGGTGACGATGTTCGCTCTGCTCGGTCTGTCCGACTGTGTGGACCTGACCTCAGCACTGGCGGCTGCACTGTCCAACAGTCCTGAGCCAGAGGCAGTCGTAGTGCTGGAGCGGCTGGTGGATGTGCACTTGCTGAACACGCCAGGCCCTGGGCGCTACCGGCTGCACGACCTAGTTCGGGTGGCTGCTCGCGAGCTGGCCGAGCAGATGCTGACCAAGGAAGACAGGGCCGAGGCGAAGACTCGGTGGATCAAGCGGCTGTCCGCTGTGGTCTGGAAGGCCAGTGAGTACGCCGGGCACGGTGTGACCCGAGAGGGCTGGCTCCAGCACGCCTGGCTCGAGGGTGCCGAAGACCTGACGAGCCAGGCCGACGTGCTGCTCTGGCTCGACATCGAGCGGTCCAACCTGATCCCGACCCTGCAACAGGCAGTCGTCGACTTCCCGGAACTCGCAGTACAGCTGGCTGTCGGCATGAACGCGTACTACGCACTCCGGCGAGCTTGGCTCGAGTGGCTCCAAGCCAACGAGGCAGTACTTCAACTGGCCGCCGACGGCGACGACAGGATCGCCGAAGGACTCGTGCTCCACGACCTGGGCGCCGCGCACGCCGAGCTGGGCAACTATGAGCAAGCGGCCGAGCCCTTGCGCCGGGCAATCGCTGCGGCCGAGGCATCCGGCGACGGCAACCTGCAGGCGCTCTGTCTGAGCAGTCTCAGCCACGTCCTGGAACGCACCGGCCGGATCGCAGCCGGCATCCCGTACGCCGAACGCGCACGCGAGATCGGTCTGCGCCTCGGAATCCCGCCGCGCGCTGCCTGGGCCTGCCTGGCACTTGGAATGCTCTACCTGAAGACCGATGCTGCCGAGGACGCCCGGCGACTCTTCAACGAAGCACTGGAGCTCCTGACCGAGCCCGGCCAGGAGCGGTTCCGCGGCATGGTGGCGCAGAACATCGGTGTCGCCTACCGCGAGGCCGGTCAGTACGACGTTGCTGCTGAGGCTCTGCGCAACAGTCTGGATCTCTACCGCAAAGCCGGTGCAGCTATCTCGCAGGCAGAGGCACTGAACGAGCTGGGTCGACTCTGCCTGGCACAAGGCCGCTACGACGAAGCAGGCGAGTACCAGAGCGAAGGTCTGGCGATCGCAGGACAACACGGCGACTGGCTGTGCGAAGCCGACATCCGGCAGAGCCTCGGCGAAGTCCGTCGCGCGCAGGGGCTACTTCCCGAGGCTCGTCGTGAGTGGCGCATCGCACTGTCCATCCACGAGCAGCACAACACTCAAGCCGCTACTCCTCTGCGCGAACTGCTGAACTCAGCCTAGGTACTCACGTAGTACAGGTAGGAACGGTCGGTCGGGGACCAGCCAGTCGAGTGTGTCCAGCTCGGCCGCGCCTACCCACCGAATCTCGGCGTGCTCATGCAGCACCGGCTCGCCAGCGACCAGCTCAGCGAAGTACACGCGCAGTAAGTACTTCTCGCCGATCGGCTCTTCCAGCCCGAACGACTTCCCGACCAACACCTGCAGACCGAGCTCCTCCTCGAGCTCCCGTTCGCCCGCCCCCTCGTCACTCTCCCCAACCTCGACCTTCCCCCCCGGAAACTCCCACCCCCCGTCATTCCCACCCCGCCGAGCCACCAACACCCGCCCACCCCGAACCACCGCCACCCCCACCACAACCTGCCCATAACCCGTCATTGGTCCCTTGATCCCCGGCGTGTCGCGATTCATCGGTCCGTAGTTGCTGCCCCGCACTGTGCCAGAAACTGTCGGAGCCATGCGGCACGATGCAGGCATGCCGTTGCAGAACAGGGTGTTGCCCACCCAGGAGATCGTGGCCGAGCCAGGTCGCGGTCTGCTGATGGGCAACCGCGGCTCGCTGCACAACGCCGACCGGCGACTCGGCACCACCCGCTGGAAATCGAAGGCGTGGATCTGCTGCGTCCTCGACTGGAAGGGTGTGCAACGCGACCCGATGCCACCGGGCCGGTGGACCGCTCTGTTCTTCTTCGACGAAGCCGTCGCCCTCGCCGCCGGCCATCGTCCGTGTGCCTACTGCCGGCGCAGAGACTTCCTGCTGTACGCCGGTGCGTGGGCCGCCGGACGCGGTCTGGCCGCCCGTCCCCGCGCCATCGAGATGGACGCGCAACTGCATCTGGAACGTGTCGAACCACGCACCCGGCGACAACGCACCACCGTCGGTGAACTGGGCGAACTGCCGGACGGCGCGATGATCCGGTACGACGGATCGCCCGCGCTTGTGCTCGGTGGATCGGTGCTCCCGTGGTCGTGGCAGGGGTACGGCGCAGCCTCAGAAGAGCCCGGTCACCGGCAGTTCGAAGTACTGACGCCACCGGCGAATCTCGTTGTACTGAAGGCCGGATTCACTCCATTACTCCACCTGTCGGCGATCGGCAACTGAGGTAAACCTAAGAAGAAACACGCCGTACCGACAGGTCTTCCGTTGTGCGCCGGTCAGGGGCAAAGTGTGCCCATACTTACAGCGACAAAACCATCACTGGAGTCGGTATGGGCGACGGCAACAGCACCGTGGCAGCGGTGCAGCGTGCTCTCGAGGTGTTGCACACCACAGTCGGCAAGCTCAGCCAGGAGTACGGTGACACCCTCGGCGTTCGCCGGTTGGTGTCCGACGTGGCCAGGCTGAGCGACGACCTGGCAGAACTCGGCCCTCCCGACCCGCATCACAGACCCGGACCAGTTCCGGAGGAACTCGAGGAGATCCCCGACGTGGAATACGACGCGTCCATGTGGACCGACGCGGAGCACGAAGGCTTCGGCGCACCTGACCGGCGGGCCCCGTGACCGAGCGGAGCGAGGGCACCAATAAGTACAGCGGCTTCTCGCCAGCAGAGCTGCCCGCAGCGAAGCGAGGACAGCTCTGATGGCCACGGGAGTGAGTGCGCCTGGGCGCGCACAGATCAAGCAGAAGACACTGCGAACCGATCGCTGGTGGCTCGCGCCGCTGCGGATCGGGGTGATCCTGGGCTTCTTCGTCGTCTATGCGACGGTCCGGATCTTCATGAACAAGTACTACTGGGTCGATGCGTACCACTACCTGACCCCGCTGTACTCCCCGTGCGTGACGTCGTCCTGTGTCGAGGGCTCGAGTCACCTGGGCACCTGGTTCGGGGACTTCCCTCGGGTGCTCCCATTCAGCATCATCACGTTCGCCGTACTGGCCGGCTTCCGCGGTACTTGCTACTACTACCGCAAGGCGGGCTGGCGCTCGCTGCTGCTCGCCCCGGGCGCCTGCGCGGTGCCGGAGCCGCACAAGAAGTACAACGGCGAGCGCAAGTTCCCGCTGACCGCGGTGAACCTGCACCGCTACTTCTTCTACGGCGCGCTGGTCTTCGGTCTGCTCAACGTGTACGACGGCGTGCAGGCCTTCCATGGCAAGGACGGCGGCTTCGGCATCGGCCTGGGCACGCTGATCATCTGGATCAACCTGGTGATGCTGTGGATGTACACGCTGTCCTGCCACGCCTGCCGGCACATCGTCGGCGGCCGGCTGAAGAACTTCTCCAAGCACCCGTTGCGCTACCGGTACTGGACCTTCGTGTCGAAGCTGAACCCCAAGCACGGCACGTACGCGATGATCTCGCTCTTCACCGTGATCATCACCGACGCGTACATCATGTCGGTCTCGGCCGGCTGGTTCTCCGACCTGCGCCTCTTCAACTGATTCGGACGCACTGACACTTATGACTGAGCTGGAACGACACCAATACGACGTGATCGTGATCGGGGCCGGCGGCGCCGGACTCCGCGCGGCGATCGAGGCGCGCGAGCAGGGCAAGCGCACCGCGATCGTCTGCAAGTCCCTGTTCGGCAAGGCGCACACCGTGATGGCCGAGGGCGGCTGCGCGGCGGCAATGGGCAACGCGAACGCGAACGACAACTGGAAGACCCACTACGTCGACACCATGCGCGGCGGGAAGTTCCTGAACAACTGGCGGATGGCCGAACTGCACGCGCAGGAAGCCCCCGACCGGGTCTGGGAACTGGAGACGTACGGCGCGCTGTTCGACCGTACGCCGGACGGCAAGATCAGCCAGCGCAACTTCGGCGGCCACACCTACCCGCGGCTCGCGCACGTCGGCGACCGCACCGGCCTGGAACTGATCCGCACCCTGCAGCAGAAGATCGTCTCGCTGCAGCAGGAGGACTTCAAGGCCACCGGCGACTACGAGGCCAACCTCAAGGTGTATGCCGAGTGCACGATCACCGAGCTGCTGAAGGATGGGGACGCGATCTCCGGTGCCTTCGGCTACTGGCGTGAGTCCGGCCGGTTCATCCTGTTCGACGCGCCGGCCGTCATCCTGGCCACCGGCGGCGTCGGCAAGTCGTTCAAGGTCACCTCGAACTCGTGGGAGTACACCGGTGACGGGCACGCCCTCGCGATGCGGGCCGGCGCGACCCTGATCAACATGGAGTTCATCCAGTTCCACCCGACCGGCATGGTCTGGCCGCCGTCGGTGAAGGGCATCCTGGTCACCGAGTCGGTGCGCGGCGACGGCGGAGTACTGAAGAACTCCGAGGGCAAGCGGTTCATGTTCGACTATGTGCCGGACGTGTTCCGCGCGCAGTACGCGGAGACCGAGGAAGAGGCCGACCGCTGGTACAAGGACGCCGACAACAACCGGCGCCCACCGGAGCTGCTGCCCCGCGACGAGGTCGCCCGGGCGATCAACTCCGAGGTCAAGGCCGGCCGCGGTACGCCGCACGGCGGGGTCTTCCTGGACGTCTCCTCGCGGCTGCCCGCCGAGGAGATCCAGCGCCGGCTGCCCTCGATGTACCACCAGTTCAAGGAGCTGGCGGACGTCGACATCACCGCGGAGCCGATGGAGGTCGGCCCGACCTGTCACTACGTGATGGGTGGCGTCGAGGTCGAGCCGGACACCGCGCAGTCCTCGGTCAAGGGCCTGTACGCCGCGGGCGAGGTGGCCGGCGGGATGCACGGGTCGAACCGGCTCGGCGGCAACTCGCTGTCCGACCTGCTCGTCTTCGGCCGCCGCGCCGGTGCCGGTGCGGCGATGTACGTCGAATCGCTCGGCTCCAACCGGCCGAAGATCTCCGAGGCTGATGTCGACGCTGCCGCTGCCGAGGCGCTCGCGCCGTTCGAGCTCGAGGGTGGCGAGAACCCGTACACGATCCACCAGGAACTCCAGCAGTCGATGAACGACCTGGTCGGCATCATCCGCAGGGCGGACGAGATCGAGCAGGCGCTGGCCCGGCTGGCCGAGTTCCGCGGCCGGATCGCGAAGATGACGGTCGAGGGGCACCGGCAGTTCAACCCGGGCTGGCACCTCGCGCTGGACCTGCGCAACATGCTGACCGTGTCGGAGTGCGTCGCGAAGGCGGCGCTGCTGCGTGAGGAGTCCCGTGGCGGTCACACCCGCGACGACTTCCCGGGCATGAACGCCGAGTGGCGCAAGCTGCTGCTGGTCTGCTCGCTGCAGAGCGACGGCGACGGGGTGACCGTGGTCAAGAAGGACCAGATCCCGATGCGCGACGACCTGCTCGAACTGTTCGAGCTCGACGAGCTGAAGAAGTACCTGACTGAGGAGGAACTGCCGGCATGAGCTACCAAGCCAAGTTCCGCGTCTGGCGTGGTGACGCAGAGGGTGGTGAGCTGCAGGACTTCGAGGTCGAGGTCAACGAGGGCGAGGTCGTCCTCGACGTCATCCACCGGCTGCAGGCGACCCAGACCCCGGATCTCGCGGTCCGCTGGAACTGCAAGGCCGGCAAGTGCGGCTCCTGCAGCGCCGAGATCAACGGCATGCCGAAGCTGATGTGCATGTGCCGGATGAACACGTTCGAGGAGGGCGAGACCGTCACGGTCACCCCGATGCGGACCTTCCCGGTGATCAAGGACCTCGTCACCGACGTCTCCTTCAACTACCAGAAGGCGCGCGAGGTCCCCGCGTTCTCCCCGCCGGCCGACCTGAAGCCGGGCGAGTACCGGATGCAGCAGGTCGACGTGGAGCGCTCGCAGGAGTTCCGCAAGTGCATCGAGTGCTTCCTGTGCCAGGACACCTGCCACGTGATCCGTGACCACGAGGAGAACAAGGAAGCCTTCTCCGGTCCGCGTTTCCTGATGCGCATCGCCGAGCTGGACATGCACCCGCTCGACGCCGCCGACCGCCAGAAGGCAGCCCAGGAAGAACACGGCCTCGGCTTCTGCAACATCACCAAGTGCTGCACCGAGGTCTGCCCCGAACACATCAAGATCACCGACAACGCCCTCATCCCGATGAAGGAACGAGTCGCCGACCGCAAGTACGACCCCATCGTCTGGCTAGGCAACAAAATCCGCCGCCGCGACGCGTAGTACCCGCAGAAGGCCGCCCCCAACATAAGAACAAACCGGCGCCCAGAAAACCGACTCACCCTGACCGTGGGAAAAAGCAAAAAAAAAGGATTTGATACAAACAGACACATA
>NZ_JBEXSJ010000071.1:0-10892 GCF_040613535.1 Kribbella sp. NPDC006257 | reverse complement strand
GGGCGTGCGGGCGCTCTGCGCCCCGCGCCCGCCCGCGCCAGGGGCGCGTCGCGGGGCGTCCTTGCTGTTCGAGATGGGGCGGTCGCCCTGGGTGCTGGACGGACGACGGGGCGGTGTCTTGCGGGGCGGGGTTGCCCGCTCCGGTTCACCGCCGCGTCTGCGTGGCGGTTCGCTGCCCCGTCGCTCCGTCATCCGATCATCCCCCGGTGGTCGTGGTGTTCCCCGTTGTCACCGGCGGCTTCGTCGTACCGGCCGGCGGCTTGGTGGTGGCGGCGGGCGGCTTCGTCGTACCGGTGGGTGGTGTGGTCGTGGTGGCAGCCGGCGGCGTGGCGACGGTGGGCGGCTTGGGCAGGGCGTCGGGGCTGAACATCGCCTTGCCGGTCCCTGCCTTCGCTTCCGCCGGTACGCCGAGTACGCGTCCGTCCGAGAGCCGCAGGAACACCGGGTTCTGGTTCGGCACCATGCCCATCAGCAACGCCCGGTCCGCCAGGTTCTGCGGCGACTCGAGCGTGCGTACCTGACGTTCCAGCTGCTCCTGCTGGTCCCGGAGCTGGTCGGCCTGCTGGTTCAGGTCAGTGACCTGAAAGGTGCCCCGCTGCAGCTCGGTGTTGAGCAGCAGCAGTCCCACCAGGCCGGCTGCGAGCAACGCCACCACGAAGATGACGAACGGCATCCGCGGCGGCCGGAACGGCGCACCGTAGACGACCCGCAGCTTCGGCTCCTGCTTGGTCGCCGGAGCCGGCGTGACCCGCGCTTTCTGCGGGCTGAACACAGTACTCATCAAGCCACCAGCCCCTTCTCCCGGACACGTTCGGCCGCCCGCACGCGAACGGAGGCCGATCGCGGGTTCTCCGCGAGCTCCTCCTCGGTCGGCCGCTCGGCACCCCGGGTCAGCAACTTCAGGTACGGCTCGTGACCGGCCGGAATCACCGGCAGGTCATCGGGCACGTCGGTCTTGGTCGCGGCCGCCAGCGTCTGCTTGGCGATCCGGTCCTCCAGCGAGTGGTAACTCATCACCACGATCCGGCCGTGCAGCGCGAGCGCCGCGACCGCCGCGGGCAGCGCGCGCCGCAGGACCTCCAGCTCGCCGTTGACCTCGATCCGCAACGCCTGGAAGGTCCGCTTGGCCGGGTGTCCCCCGGTCCGCCGGGCCGCCTGCGGGATTGCGTCGCGGACCAGCTCGGACAGCCGCGCGCTGTTCGTGAACGGCTCGGTCTCGCGGGCCTTGACGATCCGGTCCGCGATCCGTCGGGAGAACTTCTCCTCGCCGTACTGGAACAGGATCCGGGCCAGCTCGGCCGCGCTGTAGGTGTTCAGGATGTCCGCGGCCGTGGTCGGTGCGGTGGTGTCCATCCGCATGTCCAGCGGCGCGTCCTGGGCGTAGGCGAAACCACGGTCGGCCTCGTCCAGCTGCATCGAGGAGACGCCGAGGTCGAACAGGATCCCGTCGATCGCGGGGACGCCGAGATCCGCGAGCACGCGCGGCAGTTCGTCGTACACGGCGTGCACGAGGGTGACGCGTTCGGCGTACGGGGCGAGCCGTTCGCCGGCCAGGCGGAGCGCTTCGGGATCGCGATCCAGCCCGATCAGGCGGGCTTGCGGGCAGGATCGCAGGAAGGCTTCGGAGTGTCCGCCGAGGCCGAGGGTGGCGTCGACGAGAACAGCGCCGGGGTGCTGGAGTGCGGGTGCGAGCAGAGCGACGACCCGGTCGAGCATCACGGGAACGTGGCGATCGGCAGGCGTCGGCTCGGGCGTCGGCGTACCGGCGACGTCCCGGCCCTCCGCATCCCGCGCACCACGCTCTTCGCCGCTCATCTCGACCCTTCGATAGCAGCGGGAGCGAACCCTGCCCCCGCAGGTTGTGACTGCCTTGCCGTGCTGTCCTGCGGGGCGGTGTGCGGTGCGTTCGTCCGGTCAGATCGCGGGTACGCCCTCCGGGGAAGTACCTCTTGTCTTGGCGCCGGGGAAGTGGCGCCAACACCGAGGTCGGAAGTCGGACCCGTGATCTCACCGGACGGTTGTCGCTCCGGCTGCTGCGGTGGTCAGAAGATGCCGGGCAGGACCTCCTCGGACAGGTCGGCGAATGCCTGCTCCTGCTCCGCGGAGTACCGGTTCCAGCTCTCCGTGTTCCAGATCTCCACCCTGTTCATCGCCCCGATGACGACACAGTCGCGATCCAGTCCCGCGTAATCGCGCAGCATCGGCGGGATGGTGACCCGGCCTTGTTTGTCCGGCACCTCGTTCGAGGCACCGGCGAACAACATCCGCAGGTAGTCCCTGGCACCTTTGTTGGTGATCGGAGCCTGCTTCAGCTGCTCGGTCAGCTGGACGAACTCTGCTTCGGGCCAGACGAACAGCGACCGCTCTTGCCCACGAGTGATCACCAGGCCCTCCGACAGCTCGTCCCGGAACTTCGCCGGCAGGAACAGCCGACCTTTGTCGTCGAGCTTGGGGAAGTGCGTTCCGAGGAACACATTTCACCTCCCCGTTGCGGTCTCTCCGTCTCAGGTCGAACTCTTTCCCACCATTTCAGTACCACTGCGCTCCACCTTACTCCACTTTGCCCCACCGTCAATGAACTTCGCTCCACTGCGCCGGTGTTTCGGCGCGCCGTACGCTGGAGGTCACGGATCGGCAACTGCGGGTGAGGGCCATTTCGATGAACTCCGAAACGACTGGTAACGAAACGCACGGGGATCTAGGCCCGACCCCTACCCCGGGTCAGAATGAGTCGGCCAACAACCAAAGGGGAGGACCAAGGGTGAGCACCACCGCGACCAGCTCGGCCATGGATTTCGACGAGCTGACAGAGGTGGCGGGACGGGTCCGCCGAGCCATCGAGACTGTGATCGAAGGCAAACCCGATGTGGTCGAAGTAGCCATCACCGTGCTGCTCGCCGAAGGACATCTGCTGATCGAGGACGTGCCGGGCGTCGGTAAGACGATGCTCGCGAAGGCACTGGCGAAGTCGATCGACTGCAGCGTGCGGCGGATCCAGTTCACGCCGGACCTGCTGCCGTCGGACATCACCGGCGTGTCGGTCTTCAACCAGGAGGTCCGCGACTTCGAGTTCAAGCCCGGCGCGGTGTTCGCGAACATCGTCGTCGGCGACGAGATCAACCGGGCGTCACCGAAGACCCAGGCGGCACTGCTGGAGTCGATGGAGGAGCGCCAGGTCACCGTCGACACCACGACGTACCAGCTGGACGCGCCGTTCATGGTGATCGCGACGCAGAACCCGATCGAGATGGAGGGGACCTATCCCCTGCCGGAAGCACAGCGCGACCGCTTCATGGCGCGGCTCTCGATGGGCTACCCCGAGCCGGCCGCCGAGCTGCGGATGCTCGACGGGCACGCCGCCGCCGAGCCGCTGCTCACCCTGCAGCCGGTGACCGACGGCCAGCAGATCCTGCGCCTGGTGAAGACCGTGCACTCGGTGCACGTGTCGGAGTCGGTGAAGGAGTACGCCGTGGCGCTGGTCGGTGCCACTCGCCGGTCGCAGGAGCTCCGGCTGGGCGCCAGCCCGCGCGCCACCCTGCATCTGGTCCGGGCTGCCCGGGCGGCTGCTGCTCTTGATGCCCGTGAGTTCGTACTGCCGGACGACATCCAGGAGCTCGCCGTCCCAGTGCTCGCCCACCGGGTGCTGCCGGCCGCCGAGGCTCACCTCGGCGGACGTGGTGCCGCCGACATCATCTCCGGGCTCGTGGCCACCGTGCCGCTCCCCCGCAACCGTCGGGACTGAGACATGCGGCAGGCACTGCGCGGGCTCACCACCAGAGGGCGGGCCTTCGTCGCAGCCGGGATCACTGCATCACTGTGTGCGCTACTGCTCGGCCAGAAGGATCTACTTCGCGTCGGCATTCTCCTGGTGGCGCTGCCGGTCGTGGCAGCGCTGGTAGTCGGCAGGACCAGACTGCGCTTGCAGGTACGGCGCAGTCTCGCGCCTGACCAGGTTCCGGTCGGTACGCCGGCGACCGTGGAGCTGACGCTGACCAACCAGGGGCGGATGCCCGCGGGGCTCCTTTTGCTCGAGGACCGTATTCCTTATGTACTAGGGCACCGGCCGCGGTTCGTCGTCGACCGCGTCAGCCCGAACTGGCGGCGTACGGTCTCGTACCCCGTGAAGTCGGACGTCCGCGGGTTGTTCCAGGTCGGGCCGCTGATGCTCACCGTGGCCGACCCGTTCGGGTTGGTCGAGACCAGCCGGACGTTCACCCGCAGTCAGCACCTCCTGGTGACGCCGCGGGTCTACCGGTTGCCGGAGGTCCGGCTCGGTGCTGACCGCGCCGGCTCGGGCGAGAACCGGCCGCGCGCGATCGCGTCGGCGGGTGAAGAGGACGCGACGGTTCGCGAGTACCGCGACGGCGACGACCTGCGACGGGTGCACTGGCGCTCCACTGCGCGACGTGGCTCGCTGATGGTTCGCCGCGAAGAGCAGCCTTGGCAGAGTCGTTGTGCGATCTTCCTGGACGCGCGCACCATTTCGCACCACGGCCATGGGCCGTCGTCCAGTCTGGAGTGGGCGGTCAGCGCTGCGGCGTCGATCGGTACCGATCGAATCCGGCGCGGCTACGTCACCACCTTGCTGGGCGGTCCGACGACGCTGTCCGCGATCAGCCATCGCAGCTCGCACGCAGTGCACCAGCCGCTGACCAGCCAGGCACTGCTGACCGAGTGCGCGACGGTGGAGGAACACAAGTACGCCGAGATCGGTCCGCTGCTGACCGTCGACCGGCACATCCAGGAGCCCAGCCTGGTGGTCGCGATCGTCGGCGCCTGCAGCTCCGACGACATCACCTCGCTGAACCGGTGGCGGACGAGCCAGGCGACCGGAGTGGCGCTCTTGCTCGATGCGGCAAGCTGGTCGGTGGGTGCGGAAGGTACCGAGAAGGCCGCCCGGCTGACCGCGGTCACCGACGCAACCGAGAACGAACTGCGCCGCAATGGCTGGCGGGTAGCCAGAGTCCACCGCGGCGACCATCTCCCGACCGTGTGGTCCACCCTCGGACTACGGAGCGGAAGGATCGCGTGAAGGTGTTGCTTCCATGACCGGCCACGTGCGGATCTCGATCGCCGCCTGGGGAGCTACCGTCCTCGGCTCGCTCGTCCTGACCCCGGTGTTCTCGGGGCCGTTCCTCTTCATCAGTGCGATCTTCTGCGCGATCATCACCGGCGTCGGGATCGGCCTGCAGAACCTGCGGGTGCCGCGCTTCGTCGTACCGGCCGTGCAGCTCGTCGTACTGGTCGAGCTGCTCTCCTTCTTCTTCCTGCGAGACACGCTGCGCTTCGGCCTGCTCCCGTGGCGGCAGACGGTCGTCGAGTTCAACCAGCAGATGGTCAACGCGATGGACTCGATCAATCGCTTCAGTGCGCCACTGCCGCCGGACTCGCACCTGACGTTGTTCGCCATCTCGGTGATCTCCGCGACCGGGCTGCTGATCCACCTGATCGCAGTACAGCTCAAGCAGGCTGCATGGGCCGGGCTGTTGCTGCTGACCATGTATACGGTTCCTGCTGCCACTGTGCACGGCGGATTGCCGGCGCTGCTGTTCATCCCGCCGGCCATCGGCTACATCGTGCTGCTGTCGGCCGAGGGCCGGACCAGGCTGAGCAGATGGGGCCGCCGGATCTCCGGTGTCTCCCACCTGGACGCAGCGGAGCCGGTCGAGGCGTCGGCGCTCGGACAGGCAGGCCGCCGGATCGGACTCAGCGTCGTCGCCCTGGCGGCCCTGGTCCCCGCGTTGCTGCCCGCCCTGCCGGAAGGTGTCATCGGCAACGGCCTGGCCGGTGCGGGCACCGGCGTGGGATCCGGCGCGTCCATCTCGGCGACCGACCCGATGCTCGACATGGGCAAGAACCTCAAGCGCGGCGACAACGTCACCGCGATGACCTACACCGGCGGCCCGGCCGAAGGCACCTACCTGCGGCTCACCGCGCTCGACCTGTTCGACGGCAACACCTGGCGGATCTCGCCACGGCAGGGCGGCCGCAAGATCACCGGCAACGGCGACCTGACCAGCCCGCCCGGATTCGGCGGCGACCTGAGCAAGGTGCCGACCTCGAAGATGCAGATCGACGTGTCGCGCATCTTCCGGTCCCAGTTCGCCCCGGTGCCGTACCCGGTGCACTCGATCTCACTGAAGAACCGCTGGCAGTACGACGCCAGCTCGCTCGACGTCGTCTCCACCAACGGCCAGGTCGTCGGCGGCCAGAAGTACAGCCTGACGACGTACGACCTGCACCCGACAGCGCAACAGCTGCACGACAGCGACTCCGGCGGTGAGCCCGACCAGTTCACCAGCGACGTTCCGCCGCGGACCGACCCGAAGATCAGGAAGCTCGCGCAGGACGTCACGTCGGGTGCCCAGGGCAACAATTTCGAGAAGGCCGCGGCACTGCAGGCCTTCTTCCGGAAAGGCGACTTCGTCTACAGCACGGAGAACGGCCACGGCAGCGGGATGAAGGCGCTGAGCGACTTCCTGCTCGTGAACAAGTCCGGGTACTGCGAACAGTTCGCCACCGGGATGGCGCTGATGGCCCGCATCGTCGGCATCCCGGCCCGGGTCGGGATCGGCTTCCTGCCCGGCCAGCCCGGCAAGAACGGCGAACACGTCGTCCGGATGCACGACATGCACGCGTGGCCCGAGCTCTACTTCCAGGGCTACGGCTGGATCCGGTTCGAGCCGACCCCGTCGGCCCGCGCCCCGAAGACGCCGGACTGGACCGACTCGACCGGCGTCACCACGAACACCCCGAGCACCGCCCCGACGACGGCCGTCACCACGCCGGGCGATTCGGAAACCCCCGACATCAGCAAGCCGCGCGACCCGCGCGACGTACCGGACACCTCCGGCGCCGGCGCGGTCGACACCGGCAACTGGTTCAGCAACGGCGGCGGCAAGGCGATCGGCCTCACCCTCGGCGTGATCCTGTTGCTCTGCATTCCTTGGCTGATCCGGGTGCTGACGCGGCGCAAGCGGTTCGCGCGGGCACCTGGACGCGCGGGAGTAGAAGGGTTGTGGGCGGAGATCCGCGACACGACGCGCGACCTCGGCCTCGACTGGTCGGACACCGCTACGCCTCGGCAACTCGGCGACTGGCTGGTCTCCGAACTCCCCGACGAGGTTGCGCAGGCTGCGGCGGTCCGGCTCGCTCGTGGAGTGGAAGCAGTCCGGTACGCCGGCCTCCGGGATCTCCAGATCGACCTGCGCGCCGACGCCCGCACGGTCCGCAAGTCCCTGTGGACCCAGGCGAAACTGGTCCGCCGCTGGCGCGCCCGGCTCCTCCCACCGTCCTGGCGCTGGTACCTCAACCGAGGCAGCAGCGAAGCCTCCGACCTCCTAGACGAATTCGACCTAGCCCTAGCCCGCCTCCGCTCCCTCGTCCTCCCCCGCCGAGGCCGCCACGCCGACTAGCAGCACCCACCCCTCCCCAGGCCCCGTCGCCCCCGGTCGACGGGGCCTACCCTTTTCCCCACCCAACAGCAGCCACTCCCAGCCCAGCCAGCCCACCCATCTGCCCCCGGGCAGCCACGCCTTCCCCCTCACCCACGGTCTCTCTCCCCACCCCACCACCTTCACCCACCGACGTTTGCCCCACCGATCCGCCAGCGCCACCCATCCACCGTCTCGACCCACGGGTGCAACGTCGGCTTACCGGCACGACTCGCCGACGCCAACCGCCTACCGGCTCGACCCGCCGGTGCGACGTCGGCTTACCGGCACGACCCGGCGACGGCGCTCGACTTACCGGCACGACTTGCCGATGCCCGCCCACCCCACCTACCGGCTCGACTCGCCGGTGTGACGTCGACCTACCGGCACGACCAGACGACGGCGCTCGACTTACCGGCTCGACTCGCCGACGCCAACCCACCTACCGGCTCGACTCGCCGGTGTGACATCGACTTGCCGGTTCGACTCGCCGTCGGTGTTCGACTTGCCGGTTCGACTCGCCGATTTTTGCGAGGAAATCGGCGAGTCGAAGGGGTAGGTGCGGTGGGCCATCTGGGGGGCATGCTTGCGTCGAATGGGCGCGCTGCGGGTGGGGTTGGAGGCGCGGGTTCGCGTACGTCGTACGGGCAAGGAAGTGTGCCCTGATGGGTAGGCGCGGCGGGCAAACCAAAACCACACCCGGCGCGTAGGCGTGGGTGTGGTCGGGGTAGTGGTTCAGCCCGTCAAGGGACGCGTCAAAGGTCCTCGTCGCGGCGACGGCGCCAGCGGTCTTCCATCCGCTCCATGAAGCTGCCGGACGAGTCATGTTTGGTCCGGTGCCGCTTGGACTGCGACGGAGGCGGCGGGATGTCGTCCGCGTCGCCCGCGTTGCTGATCCGCTTCATGCTCAGCGCAGCGATGTACAGGCAGGCGACCATCACGACGAAGCCGAAGACTCCGATGATGGTGTTGGGGATGATCGCGCCGGCCATCAAGATGACGATGCCCAGCACGAATCCGACGCCGGCAAGAATTGCCCGGCGCTTGTAGTACAAGCGCACATTGGTCCCTCGCATGGCGGAGACGAACTTGGGGTCTTCCGCAGCGAGGGCGCGTTCGAGCTGCTCGAACTGGCGCTGCTCTTCTTCCGAGAGGGGCACCGTCGATCCCTCCATGGTGAGCGCGATCTCGATAGGCCGAGTCCAGTCTAGGCCGCCGGTGCGGTCCACGAAACCCTGACCGCCTGTCCCGCGCGTCACGGTCCGGCAACTCCGTACCGTAACCACCCCATTTTCCCGTCCGTTCCCCCTCAAACCCCTCCCTTTCCTCCGCAACCACGCCCACGACCCCGTCCCGCTTACCGCCCCTCCCACCACACGCGGTAACCGCCATCCCACCGCAACCAACACCCCCATCACCTCTCCGTCCACACCCCCACCCAGCGCCGCCACCCAAACCAACCCCCCTTGCCGCACGATCCGCGCGACGACGCCGGTCGACAGAGACTCACCGCTTGGCGCACAGAGGCTCACGACTGCCGTAAACGTCAACGACCGGCGCAATAGCTACGTGGCTGCCGTAGGAGTAGCGGGTGCCTTCAGTCGGCGGATGCTGCCAGCGGCCAACGCGGGAGAGCGGCGGGAAGTTCGAGGCGCCTGTTGGTGCAGGAGGGCGCCGGGGAAGTTCGGGGGCTGGCTGGTGCCGGTGAGCGTCGGGTGCGGCACGGAGGGGCGGTTTGGTGCAGGAAGTCGCCGGATAGTGCGCGGCACCGGGTTGGCGCAGGGGGTCGCCGGGCGGGTCGGGGGCGGGTGGTGCAGGCGGCTAGCGGGTGGCGAGGATGTGGAGTTGGGTGGCTATGGCTCGGAAGGCTGGGTGTTGGCTGGCTGAGCGTTCGAGGTCGGCGAGGGCTTCGGCGGCGCCTGGTTCGGAGTCGACGAAGGCGGACGGGACCAGGTCGGTGAAGGTGCGGACGCCGTGGATGGTGTGGACCATGAATCCGGCCTCGGCGAGAAGTGCGGTGATGCCGGCTTCGTCGAAGCGGCGGGGCATCGGGTCCGACGGGCCCCAGCGGCCGTCCGCGTCCTGGAGGGCGAGCTTGGCTTCGGCGAGGTGACCGGCAAGTGCGCGAGCCAGTACGACAGCGTTGCGTTGGGCAACCAAGAGGCTGAGTACGCCACCCTCACGTAGTACAGAGGCCATTGCCTGCAATGCCTGAGCAGGATCGTCGACCACTTCGAGCACTCCGTGACAGAGCACTGCGTCAGCGCTCGACTTGCCCGCGAGACCAGGCAGCTCGGCGGCATCACCTTGCACGCCGTGCACGAGCTTGCTCACACCTTCATCACTCGCGCGGCGCTCGAGCGACGCCAATGCATCCGGACTCGGGTCGACGACAGTCACGCGATGACCTTCGACGGCAAGCGGTACGGCGAATCCGCCGGTGCCGCCACCGAGGTCGACGATGTCCAACCCCGCACCGGGATCGATCCGCGCCCTGCCTGCCAGTGCTACCCGCAGGGCTTCGGCAACCAGCGCCGTACGTACCGAGCGGCGACGTCGGTCGACCATCCTGATTGCCCTCCTCGGCTACGAACCCGTTGCGAGCAACACCCTACTTCCCACCACCTCGGATCCCCTCCACGGCGTACAACCCACCACACCTCTCCCCCGACAACCACGCCCCGCATCCCAGCCGAATCAGCCAGACGACCGACGCCGCAAACCACCACAGCTCGCACGAGAGGTCGGAGCGCCACTCGTCCACCGTGCACGACGAACACTCAGTTCACGTCCCACTCTGTGCTCCGTTTGACCATCAGCCGCGCCGAAAACAGTCAACCCAGGCACAAAGTCGCCAGCAACCGGCGGAGACCTCGCAGGTCTGCGCGACCGGGTCGAAAACATGGGTCACGTGCGGGGGCGGCCTTTGGGGGGCCTTTGGTTGGCGATCGGTGGGGCTGGGAGGTGGTCAGCTCTGGCACGAAGTCGGGTGGGACGGTCGTCGGTTGGTTGGCGGGGGGTCGGAGGGTGGAGTGGGAGGTAGGGGCGGGGGTCGGGCAAGGGGTGGAAACGACACAGCCCCTGCGTGGTTGCGCAGGGGCTGTGTGGATGGGGCGGGGTCGTGACTGGGGTGGAGCTGGCCGGGGTTAGCTGGCTTGCATCCAGGGTTGGGAGAGGACTGAGTCGGGGGCGAAGGTGGGGGTGGGTTGGGTGGTGAGGTGGAGGCTGGATTCGACGAGGGTGTAGAAGGTTTCGACGGCGCGGACCAGGTCGTCGGCCTCGCGGGTGGTGACGGCTCGTTCCAGGCCGGCTTCGGCGGCGGCGCGCTGGGCGGCGCCGGCGGCGAAGAAGGTGGCCCATTCGCCGAACTCGGGGGCGACCTCGGCGAGGAGCACCCAGGCGTTGCGCTGGACGCGGCGGCGCGGGCCGGAGCGGACCCGGCGGGCCCGGACGGCGAGG
>NZ_JBEXSJ010000070.1:0-12321 GCF_040613535.1 Kribbella sp. NPDC006257 | reverse complement strand
GCACCCAGCCGCTCCGCGGGTACAGCGCGCACCCGCGGCGGGCAGCGCACCCACCGCGCGCGCCGCGCGCACCGCGTGCGTGGCGTCCGCGCCGCGCATCGCGCACTGCTTGCGTGCATCGTGTTCGGGCTGGGGAAGGGCTGCTGGGGTGGTGCGTTGGGGTCGGTTGGGGGTGGGTGGGGCGGGTAAAGGTTGAGTGATCAGACACCCGCGGCGGCGCTGGGGAGCCGGGGCTTCGATAAAGTCGCGGTTCACGACGAACCCGGTGGCCGGGATGCGAGGGTGAACCATTGTGACCGCTCAGCTCGAGTACCCCGACCCGATAGCGTCGGACGCACTGCTGTCGATCCAGGGCCTGTGGAAGGTGTTCGGGCCGAAGGCGGACCGCGTCCCGCGACGCCCCGACCTCGCGGCCCTGAACCGCGAGGACCTTTACCAGCGGACCTCCTGTACGGCGGCCGTCCGCGACCTCAGCTTCGACGTCGCTCCGGGCGAGGTCTTCGTCGTGATGGGCCTGTCCGGCTCCGGCAAGTCCACCCTGGTGCGCTGCCTGACCCGGCTGATCGAACCGACCGCGGGCAGCATCTACTTCGAGGGCGAGGACCTCCGGGCCGCCGACGAGAAGCGGCTGCGCGCCTTGCGAAGAAGCAAGTTCTCGATGGTCTTCCAGCACTTCGGCCTGCTGCCGCACCGCCGGGTGATCGACAACGTCTCCTACGGCCTCGAGGTCCGCGGCGAGAACAAGCCCGATCGCCGCCGCCGCGCCCAGGAGGTCATCGACCTGGTCGGCCTGCGCGGCAACGAGCAGCTCTACCCCGAGCAGCTCTCCGGCGGTATGCAGCAGCGCGTCGGCCTGGCCCGCGCGCTCGCCAACGACCCGGACGTGCTGCTCTTCGACGAGCCGTTCTCCGCGCTCGACCCGCTGATCCGGCGCGAGATGCAGACCGAGGTGGTCCGGCTGCACCGCGAGGTCGGCAAGACGATGGTCTTCATCACCCACGACCTGTCCGAGGCGCTGAAGCTCGGCGACCGGATCCTGCTGATGCGCGACGGTGCCGCGGTCCAGCTCGGGACCGGCGACGAGCTGGTCGGTGCGCCGGCCGACGACTACGTCCGCGAGTTCGTCCGCGACGTACCTCGGGCCGACATCCTCACCCTGCGCTGGATCGTCCGGCAGCCCCGGCCCGGCGAGCAGCTGGACGGCCCCGAGCTCGGCCCCGACGTCCTGGTCCGCGAGGCCACCCGGCTGGTGCTCGAGTCGGACCGCCCGGTGAAGGTCGTCTCCGGCGGCCAGCTGCTCGGCGTGATCGACGACGAGGCGATCCTGGCGGTCGTCGCCGACCGGGACCCCGCCGACCGGGACCCCGCCGACCAGGCAACCGCCAACCGAGACCACGCCGACGCCGCCGGCCGCCCCGAAGACACCTGAGATGGCGTCCATCACCGGCTCGGTCGAGATCCGGGTCCGCAAACCACGCCGCAGCGTCATCGCCGGCGTGCTCGTCGTCGGCTGGGTGGCGGCCTGGTTCGTGCTGAGCGGGATCGACACGCTTACCATCGGCGGCCAGGAGACCACGGCGCTGCATCGCTGGCTGACGGCCCACCGGGACTTCCTCGGCAACGGCAACGCGGTCCTCGATGCGGTCCGGATCACGGTCGACCACCTGGTGATCCTGTTGCAGAACGTCCTGAGCCAACCGTCGTACGGGCGGCCCGTGCCGGTGGTCGGCTGGCTCGGCGTGGTGGCCATCTCGGCGTACCTGGCCTGGGCCTTCGGAAACTGGAAGGTGGCGCTGCTCGCCGCGGCCGGACTGACCTTCGTCGGGCTGCAGGGGCTGTGGCAGGAGAGCATGGACACGCTCGCGCTGACCATCGCGGCCGTTGGGCTCTCGCTGCTGGTCGGCATCCCGCTGGGGATCTGGGCGGGGCTGTCGAACCGCGCGTTCAAGGTCGCCACGCTGATCCTCGACCTGATGCAGACGCTGCCGACCTTCGTGTACCTCGCCCCGCTGACCCTGTTCTTCGCGATCGGCCCGGCGGCCGCGACCATCGCGACCCTGATTTACGCGGCGCCGCCGGTGGTCCGGCTGACCGCGCACGCGATCCGGTCGGTCCCGCAGGAGAGTGTCGAGGCGGCCCGCTCGCTCGGCTCCACGCGCGGCCAGACCCTGGTGAAAGTCCTGCTGCCGATGTCCCGCAGTACGGTCGTGGTCGGGATCAACCAGACGATCATGGCGGCGCTGTCGATGGTGACCGTGGCCGCGCTCATCGACGCACCCGGCCTCGGGCAGACCGTCCTGAAGGCCCTGCAGACGCTCGACGTCGGAGTCGCGTTCAACGCCGGTCTGGCGATCGTGGTGATCGCGATCGTGCTCGACCGGGTCACCACAGCCGCAGGCGACCGACCATGGCGTACGGCGAACCGTCGCCGGCGCGTGTTGCTCGCCGCGGGCGGCGTGGCCGTCCTGGTGGCGGTCTGGTTCTCCCGCACCTACCTCTGGGCCGCCGAGTTCCCCACCAGCGCGAACATCGGCTCGAAGATCGCCGTGGCCGCGAGCGACGTGACGACCTGGGTGCAGGACGTCTTCGGCGGCTTCACGTACGGCGTACGCGATGCCGTCACCAATGGCGTCCTCAACCCGCTGGAAGCTCTGCTCACCGAGTCGCCCTGGTGGCTCGTCAGCGTGGTGATCGTGGCGCTGGCCGCGTTGCTCGGGAGCTGGCGCGGCGCAGTACCGGCTGCCATCTGCCTTGGTCTGCTGGTGGCCACCGGGGTCTGGCACGACAGCATGGTCACGCTCGCGTCCACCTTGCTGGCCACGGTCGTAGTGGTTGCTGTCGGCATCGTTCTCGCGGTGTGGACCGGGCGGAACCAGCGGGCCGACAGCTGGCTTCGACCGGTCCTGGACGCGGGGCAGACGATGCCGCCGTTCGTGTACCTGGTCCCGTTCCTCGCCCTGTTCGGCACCAGCCGCTTCACCGCGATCGCGGCGGCGGTGGTGTTCGCCGTACCAGTCACCACCAAGATCGTTGCTGACGGCATCCGAGCCGTCCCGGTCGCGACGGTCGAGGCGGCGAACTCGGTCGGCTCGAGCAGCTGGCAGGTGATCAGCAAGGTGCAACTCCCGGTCGCCCGGCGGGCGATCACCCTGGCGGTGAACCAGGGCCTGATCTACGTGCTGTCCATGGTCGTCGTCGGCGGCCTGGTCGGTGCGGGCGCACTCGGGTACGACGTGGCCGCCGGCTTCGCGCAGAGTGAGCTGTACGGCAAGGGCCTGGCGGCCGGGCTGGCGATCGTGCTGCTCGGTGTCATGCTCGACCGGATCACGCAGGCCGCGGCCAAGCGGACCCGGAAGTTCAACTGAATGAGGAGACAACCTGTGGTGACGAACAAGCTGCTGCGTTCGGCCGGTGTGCTGACCGCTCTCGCGCTGGCGCTGACGGCGTGTGGCGGTGCGAAGGTCGGCGACGCGGAGAAGCCGGCCGCCAGCGGCAAGGCCTGCGGCACCTTCAACCTGACCGTGAGCCCCTGGGTCGGGTACGAGGCGAACGCGGCCGTGGTCGCCTACGTGGCCACCAAGAACCTCGGCTGCAAGGTGGTGAAGAAGAACCTCAAGGAAGAGATCGCCTGGCAGGGGTTCAAGACCGGCGAGATCGACGTGAACCTGGAGAACTGGGGCCACCCGGACCTGAAGAAGAAGTACATCACCGACCAGAAGGTCGCCGTCGAGGCCGGATCCACCGGCGTCAAGGGCGTCATCGGCTGGTACGTGGCGCCGTGGATGGTCGAGAAGTACCCGGACCTCAAGGACTGGCACAACCTCAACAAGTACGCGTCGTTGTTCAAGACCTCGGAGTCCGGCGGCAAGGGCCAGTTGCTCGACGGAGACCCGTCGTACGTGACCTACGACGAGGCGCTGGTGAAGAACCTGGGCCTCAACTACAAGGTGGTCCAGAGCGGCAGCGAGACGTCCCTGATCCAGGCGTTCCGTCAGTCGCAGGCCCAGAAGAAGCCGTTGCTGGCGTATTTCTACGAGCCGCAGTGGCTGTTCGACGAGCTGAAGCTGGTGAAGATCGACCTGCCGCCGTACAAGGCCGGCTGTGACGCCGTACCGGAGAAGATCGCCTGCGACTACCCGCCGTACGACCTGGACAAGATCGTCTCGAAGAAGTTCGCCGACTCCGGCAGCCCGGCGTACGACCTGGTGAAGAACTTCAACTGGACCAACGCCGACCAGAACGCCGTCGCCAAGTACATCGCCGAGGACAAGATGACCCCGGACGCGGCCGCGGCGAAGTGGGTCAAGGACAACCAGCCGAAGGTCGACGCCTGGCTCGCGAAGTAACCCGTCGGGGCGGCCTGATGGCTGCCCCGGCAACTGCTCGACGCCGTCGGCAACTATCACGACGCGATTCAGCAACGCCGACGACACGCCGGAAATCGGACAAGACCGGGTAGCGTCAGTTCCATGATCATCGTGACAGCTGCACTGAAGGGCGGGGTCGGCAAGACAACCACGTCGGTGTACTTGGCCGCGCTGGCATCTTCCAACCGTCGCACAGCCACTCTGGTCGACGCGGATCCACAAGGCAGCGCTGCCGACTGGATCGCGGATTCCGACGACGACCACCTGGCCAGGATCGAGATCGCCGAGGCGCCGACCGAGCGCCTCCTGACCAAGGCACTGGACAAGGTGCCGCCGGAGGGCATCGGCGTCGTCGACATGCCCCCGTCGCACGAACGGCTGCTGAACAAGGCGCTCGAACGAGCCCGGATCGTCATCATCCCGACCCGTGTCGGCGGGGTCGAGACGCCCCGGGTGCGGGCGGTGCTGGACCTGGTGCCGAAGGAGATCCCGGTCGGTCTGGTGATCTGCTCGGCCCGGACCTACACCCGGTCCTACCAGGAGGCGATGGCGCAGTACGCGGCGGAGGAGATCCCGGTCTGGGGCACCATCCCCGAGCGGGTCTCCATCACCGCGGGCCCGACCGGACCCCTGGCCGAGGACGGCCTGGAGTCCTACCGCAAGGTCTGGCGCAAGATCCTCGCCGCCGCGCGCAGCTGACGCGCCCGTCCCGAGCCGTCCTTCCAGCCCAGGCAGGAAGGACGCTCAGACCTGCCTGTACTACGGACGCCCGGCCCCGGCCCGTACGACGAGCGCCAGGTTACGGCTTGATGGCCAAGGCGGCGGCGATGAGGCGTTGCCAGTCGGTGAGCTCTTCGGGCTCCTCGACCGGCCGCCACTCGGCCGAGGGCACCAGCCCGGGCGGCAGGATCTCCAGATCGGGACCGAACAACGCGAGCAGCTCGTCGTCGGTGCGCCACCGCCCGCGCCCCAGTGACCCCTGCAGCAGCTTCTGCATCTCCGCGCTCCGCGGGTCGTCCTCGCTGCGGAAGTGGCTGATGAAGACGTAGCTGCCCGACGGGATCCGGTCGACCCAGAACTTGACCAGCCCGGCCGGGTCCTCGTCGTCGTTCACGTGGTGCAGGATCGCCGAGAAGATCAGCGCGACCGGCTGGTCGAAGTCGATCAGCGCCTGGGTGTCCGGGTGCTGATAGATCCTCTCCGAGTCCCGCAGGTCGCCCTCGATCACCGTCGTGTACTCGTTCTCGGCGAGCAGCGCGCGACCATGACTCAGCACGACCGGGTCGATGTCGACGTACACGACCTTCGCCGTCGGCTGATGCCCCTGGGCGATCTGGTGCACGTTGTCCGCGGTCGGCAGCCCACTGCCCAGGTCGATGAACTGCTTGACCCCACTGGTGACGATCTCGCGGACCGCGCGGATCAGCGCACCACGGTTGTCGTACGCGATCACCCGGGACCCCGGCAGATCGTGGATGAACTTGTCCCCGAGTGCGCGGTCGACGGCGAAGTTGTCCTTGCCGCCCAGCAGATAGTCGTAGGTCCGCGCGATACTCGGCTTGGCCGGATCGACCCCGGGGATCGATTCCTCCGGACCACCCACAGCTGTCATCCCGAACTAACCTTCCGGCTCAACTGATTCTCGCCTTACTCTATGCGATCAACCGGCAACACAGACGTCCGGTCAACGGTGCAACGGTGGTTCGCCGCGAACGTAGGAACGGATCACCGTGGCGGCGGCACCGCGGGCCCAGTCGTCGAAGGTGTGCGAGCGCAGCATCAGCGTCGCTTCGCCGGCCGCCCCGAAGGCGTGCTCGGCGAAGGCCTGCCGCATCCGGTCCTCGTACAGGTCGTAGTCCGCCACGCCCTCGCCGGCGATCACCACCAGCTCCGGCCCGACCAGGTTCACCATCGCGGCCAGCGCCGACCCGATCACCTCACCGGCCCGGTCGAAGGCCTCGCGGGCATGCGCGTCACCCTCGTGCGCGAGCTGGATCGCTCCGGACAGGTCGAGGTCCGGCTGCCCGGTGGTCTCCCGGACCCGGGCCAGGATCGCGTCCGACGACGCCACCGTCTCGACGCAGCCGCGGCGCCCGCAGGTGCAGACCAGATCGCCGGGCGCGAGGGGCAGGTGCCCGAGTTCGCCCGACACTCCGTGCGCACCGGAGACCACCTCGCCGTTGATGTAGAGCCCACAGCCGACACCGGATCCGATCGTGACGACCGCGAACGAGTCCGCGTCGACGCCCACCCCGAACCAGTGCTCGGCCACGGTCAGCGCGCGGACGTCGTTCGACACCACCACCGGCACCTGCAGCCGCTCGCCCAGCAGCGCCGCGACCGGGACGTCCCGCCAGCCCATGAACGGTGAATCCCGGACCACTCCGTGCTGCGCGTCCACGTCGCCGGAGACTGCGACGCCGATGCCGATCAACGGGCCGGCCTGGTCGTCGAGTGTCGCGATCAGCTCGTGTGCGAGCTCGGCGAGCCGGTCGATCACCGCCGCCGGGGTCCGCTCGGTGAGTTGCTGGTGCCGAACCGTGCGGATCCCGGCCTTGAAGTCGGTGGTCACCCCGATCAGGTCGGTCGGCGTCACCTTCAGCCCGATCACGGACACGCTGTTCGCGACCACCGTCAGCGGGCTCACCGGCCGGCCGATGCCGAGCTCGGCGCGGCCCTCGGTGGCACCCGGCTGGTCGGTGACGAAGCCCGCATCGATCAGCGGCGCGACGGCCTTGGTGACGGCCGCCTGGGAGAGTCCGGTGCGGCGGGCGATCTTGACCCGCGGGATCGGTCCCTGGGTGAGGATCTTGGTCAGCACCTCGACTCCGGCCGGCGTACCGATCGGCAGCGGACGGTCCGGGCGCTTCGACATGGGAGAAAACTACTCTGGAGTCAAGGTCGGAGAGGCCAAAGCCCACCGGATCGTGCGTGTCAGTCCGCTACCGGCCACCCGAACCATGGTGCTCTCCGCCAGCGGCAGGTACGGCAGCCGCAGCGGCCAGCGGCTCCAGGACGGCAGCAATCCGACCGCCGCAGCGGTCAACACCCCGTACGCCGGACGCGCGGCCAACGGCACCGGCGGATGCACCAGGATGAACCGCGCCGCCTCTCGGGCCTCGGTGGTCCCGCGCAACTCGGGCCGGTAGGACTCCAAGGTCTCCCGCAGCTCCACAACGGTTGTAGGCGGATCCAGGACGCCTAGAGCACGAGCTACTCGCGCAGTGTCCTCCACGTAGCCGTCCTGCTCGGCAGCGTCGAGTGGCGCAGCGCCGTACCGCTGATGTGCCGCGAGGAAGCTGTCCACCTCGGCCACGTGCACCCACTTGAGCAGGTGCGGGTCCGACGCCCGGTAGCGAGTCCCGTCCGGACTGGTCCCACGGACTCGTTCATGCACGGACTTGACCCGGGCGATGGCTTCCTCGGCATCCGCTTCAGCGCCGTACGTCGTGATCGCCAGGAAGTAGCTGGTGCGTTGCAGCCGGCCCCAGGGGTCACCTCGATAGCCGGAGTGAGCCGAGACCGCAGCCATCGCCAGCGGGTGCAGTGACTGCAGCAGTAGCGCTCGCAGCCCACCGGCGAACATCGACGCGTCACCGTGGACGCGCCGGATCGGCCGGTCCGGCGCGAACCACCTAGGACCGGGCGTGCTGTGCACCCGGTCCCGCTCGGCCAACGGGTCCGGACCGGCAACCTTCGACAAGATCATCCGGGCCAGACCGTCCCGCATCGGGTCCAGCATGCTCAGGGGTGAAGGGATGGCCATACAGCCAGTCTCCCCACCACTCCAAGCCTTCGATCAACGGATCACGTCCACGAACACCGGGTTGGTGTAGAGCCAGGTGTCCAGCCAGGGATCGCCGTCGGCCGGTGGGTGCTGGATCGGCCCCGCCGGATCGATCTGACGACCCAGGTAGCCGACGCCGTGCCGGTTGCCGTCGCTGCCGCGCAGGCGCACGTAGTGCGAGCTCTCGGCCCGGCCCAGCGGGATCCGCAACGAGTAGGTGCCGGTCTTGCGATGTACGTCGACCTGCTCGACCACCCGAGTGTCCGGAGCCTTCCAGCTGTCCCGGTCCTGCACCGCGCCGGTCACAAGGCCCCGGATCACATCCAGGTGAGCAAGCCGCGGCAGTAGGCCATGGAAGTTCGGCCGGGTCGCGCTGGTCACCGTGACGCGCAGCTCCAACTTCTCGTTGTGGCGGACCTGCAAACGCCCGCCGAGAGTCGCACCACGCTGCCTGGACCCAACAGGAGCAACCCGTACGTCGATGCCGTCCACCAACTGGCCGTGGTCAACCCAGACCCGGCCAGCTCGCAGGCCGGCCATCACTTCGAGATAGCCGTACTTGGTCACCCCGACGTGAGTCCGGCTGAACTGTCCCGGCCAGAAGTCGCTGCCGGCCTGCGGCGTACCGGCGTCCGTCGGAGACGGCTTCCAGCCCAGTGAGTCGAAGTTCTGGCCGGGTGGGAACTCCCCGTCCTTCCAGGTGTCCCAGATGGTCCGGTGGTTGTCGCTATTCGTGGTGATCGAGAAGAGCCGCCCCTCGGCGAGCAGGGAGTCCCACAGTCCACCCACGGTCGCAGTAGCCCAGTCGAACCCGCCGTACGTGCGGTAGGCGTCGACCGGGTAACCAGGCCAGCTCGCGTCGCTGGGATTGTTGGTGTACTCGCCGCGCTGGTTGGTCGTAGTACCCCGGAATGCGCACCAGGCCGGATCCGCGTCGCCCTGTGAACCAGGTGCGCCCTCCATGCCGATGCAGACGCCACTGTCGCGCCAGCCGCGCACCTCGTGCGGTGAGTCGATCCCGAGCCGCATCGGGTGGTTGGCGAACACCAGCACGTCGTCGACGAACCCGGTCCGCTTCTGCTCCGCCAGCCAGGCCAGTGCCTTCACCGCGTGCTGCTCGTTCTCCGGTGTGCTTGTCGAGCGCCCGGTGAGCTTGCCGTCGTACTCGCGCTCGAATTGCTGCAGCAGGGCCACATTGTTCGCACCCGGTGCGACCAGGACGGTCCCGTGCTCGGCAGCGGGGATGTACCACTCGAGTCCCTGGAACACGAGCATCCGCGGGTTCTCCGCCCGCGCCTTGAGCACCTCGGCGTTCTCCGCCTGCGCCCCCTTGTCCGCATGCCCGAAGTTGCTGTGCTCCGTGAAAGCCATCCAGTCCAGCCCGAACTGCGACCCCCGCAAGGCCAACTGGCTGAAGTCGTACTTCGCGTCATGGCTGTACCGGCTGTGCACATGGTGATCCCCGACCAGATAGACCAGCTCAGGATCATCCCCGTACGACGTGGCGCTCGTCGCCGCCGCGGTCTCCGTGCTCCCCAGTACGCCGGCAGCGGCGAACCCTGCGCCGAGCAAGCCGGCCCGGCGGATCAGTCCACGCCGGGAAACTCCCTGCGGATCCAGCTCGTCCTCGGGAACGGCCGGATCGGCCCACTCGGGCACCTGCTGCTCTGACGTCATGGCGGAACACCCTCCTTGTGCTGACATGCAACTGTCAAGGGAGGGCATGACGCGAAGGTGTGCGCCAGATGAACAGCTCAGCGCGGGGTGAGGGCGGCCGTTTCGGTGCTGAGCAGCGAGAAGAGGACCGAGTCGCGCCAGGCGCCGTTGGTGAAGACGTGGTGGCGCAGGTGGCCCTCGTAGCTGAAGCCGAGGTTCTTCACGACCGCGATCGAGGCGGAGTTCTCCGGGCCGATCGCGGCGGTGACGCGATGCAGCGCGAGGGGGCCGAAGGCGAACCGCAGTACGGTGCGGGCCGCGTCGGTCGCGTAGCCGTTGCCCCAGTGATCGGCGGCGATCATGTAGCCCAGCTTGGCCGCCTGGACGCCACTGGAGGCGAGCCGGACGAAGCCGATCACCCGGTCGTCGTCGATCCGGGTGACGCCGAGACCGTAGACCTTGCGCGGCTCGGCCGCCGCGCTCGCCAGACAGCCGTCCAGCATCCGCTGGGCGTCGTCGCGGGTATGACTGTCGAAGGACATCCAGTTGGTCACCCGGTCGTCACCGGTGATGGCGAGCAGATCATCGAGGTCTTCAGGCCTGAAATCGCGCAGGCGAACACCAGCACCGGTGAGCGGGTCCATGGGCGGGATGCTATTCCTCGACAGGTTTACCGCGGGTAGGTCTGCATCGGGGTCCGGGTGAACAGCTCGATCTCTTCCTGCAGGTCCCGGGCGTCGTCGGCGCGGCCGGACTGCCGCAGCGCCTGGTGCACCCGGCGGGCCGAGTGCACGACTCCGTTGATCCGGCGCTCGGTCGGCAGACCGAGGACCGGCGCGATCGCGTCGGCCGCGCCGTCCAGTTCACCGTTCGCGATCCGGGTGATGGCCATGGCGGCGTGGCTGCCGGCGGCGTCGCCGAAGGCCCACTCGGGGTGCGATTGGTCGGTGTAGGCGTCGACGGCCTGGCGGGAGTACCGCTCGGCGGTTTCGCGCTCACCCGGCAGCCACGCGAGCGCGTCGGCCGCGTAGTACAGCTGCCGGTTGCGGCCGAACGTGCACAGGCCGCCCATCTCGTCCAGGTCGTCACCCTCGACGACCGTGCCCCAGGCGTTCTCCGCGCGCTCCAGCGCGGCCCGGGTGGCGTCGGCGTTGCCGAGCGCGGCCCAGGCGCGGGCCTCGCTGACCGGGAGCCAGACGCTGGTGGTGCTGTTCGCCTGCTCGGCGTACCCGGCGCCGAGCTGGGCGTACCGGACCGAGTCGTGCGGGTTGCCGGCCCAGTAGGAGACCAGCGACTGCAGCCCGCGGACCCACGCGCGCAGGCCGTGGTGGTCGGCGTTGTCGGCGCACAGGAAGGCGGTCCGGGCCTGGGTCAGGGCGGCGTGCGGGTTGCCGAGGTCGTGCGACGCTTTGGCCAGCAGGCCGCCGGTCACGCCACCGAGGAAGTACAGCTGCCGCAGGTGTTCCGGACGCTGCCGGCTCTCCAGCAACGCGAAGACCAGATCCTGGGTCTCGACCAGCTGGCCGAGGATCTCCGGCAGCGGACGCTGCGGATAGGCCTTCGCGACGTGTCTGACGTCGTCGTACACCTGTTCCATGGCCTCGCTTCCGAGACCGGTCTGGGCCGCGAGGGCGAAAGCCCGCGCACGGCTGGCAGCCATGTCGAGTACCTCCATCTCATTACCTGTCGTGATCCGTCCACCCGTGGCAGCCGCCGGCACTACCTGGCCGGCCTGCTCGGGGACGTACGGAGCGAGGAGTTCCTCGACCGGCTTGCCGAACATGCGTTGCAGGGTGCGCCGGGTCTGTGGAGTGGTCCCTGCGCGCTCGCCCGATGCGAGGCGCCGCAGGTGCCGCTCGGTGATGGTTCCACCCAGCTCGACGAACTCGGCGACGATCTCGGAGTAGGTCTGGTTCCGGCGCTGGATCAGGTGCGCCAGGACCGTCTTTGGCGTATACCTACCCGCCATCGTTCCTCCCGTTCACGTCAGATCAGACGTTGTCTCGACTGAATGCCCCACGACAAGGTGCAGATCGGCTTTGTCCGCCAGAGGTCCGGGAGAGGTCCGGCAAAGGTCCGGTCCAGGTCCTAGAGCGGTCACGGTCGGTCTGTGCACCATTACTGCCATGACAACCAGTAAGTCCAACTGGTTGCAAGGCCTGAGAGTTACGGGGTGAGCAAGTAGTGGCAATCGCGGAGATGACGTCGAGGCAGCACCGCCGCCGGGTGCGGGTCTGGTTCGGCGAGCACGTGATCGCGCAGTACGTCGCCGAGGCACCGCTGGCGGCCCGCTACGAGCAGGCGATGCGGCGGCGGTTCGCCGGCCTCCGGGTCACCAACGACGTCCTCGGGCCGCCGGAACACGCGGACAACTGAGCCCGCCAGGTCCTCCTCAGACCTGGCAGACGCTCCTGGGGTCTCCTCACGTCCAGGAGTGGTACCGAAAGGAAGGTCCGGGGGCACTCCTCAGCCCCCGGACGAAACCCGAGGTGCGGTCCGGAGCTCTCCTCA
>NZ_JBEXSJ010000069.1:0-13746 GCF_040613535.1 Kribbella sp. NPDC006257 | reverse complement strand
GGGCGCAGAGCGCCCGCACGCCCCCTGCTGGTGCGGGCCGTGCCGCAGGCGCCGCGCCTAGGAAGGCGGCTAAGAAGGCTGCGCCGAATCGGCCGCGGAAGGCTGCGGCAGGGCAGCCTGCCGCTCGGCGTACGGGGGCTGATGGGCGGCCGCTCAAGAAGGCCGCTGCCAAGAAAGCCGTTGGTAAGAAGGCTGCTCCGCCTCGGAAGCGGCCGCCGCAGAATCGGCGACCGCCGGTGCGGAAGCCCAAGGTCAAGCGGCCGCCTCGGACGTTGAAGTTGGGGCGGCCGACGTTGCGGTTGCGGATGACGCTCGGGGTGATGGCGTTCGTGCTGTCGCTGTTCGCCGGCCGGCTGATTCTCTTGCAGGGCGTCGATCCGGACTCCTACGCGCTCGCCGCAACGAAGGAGAACACCAAGCCTTTCGTCCTGCACGCCTCGCGGGGCGACATCGTGGACCGCAACGGCGTACCGCTGTCGGTGTCGGACGACGCGGTGGCGATCACCGCCGACCCGTTCCTGACCGCCAAGGTGGCTCCCGAGCTGGCCGCGATCCTGTCGCCGAAGCTGTCCGGCGTCACCTACGACCAGCTCGTCCAGCTGATGACCCGGAAGGGCCGGTTCACCTACCTGGCACACCAGGTCAGCCCGCAGACCTGGAGCTCGATCGCGGCCTCGATCAAGGAGCAGAACAAGGCCCGCAAGCTCGCCAAGCAGCCGTTGCTGACCGGCCTGTACACCGAGTCGGACCCGATCCGCAGCCACCCGAACGGCACCATCGCCGCGAACGTGGTCGGCGTCGTCGGCGCCGAGGGTCAGGGCCTGTCCGGGCTCGAGTACGGCCTGAACGACAAGCTGTCCGGTACCGACGGCAAGGCGATGTACGAGGTCGATGCCAAGGGCAACAAGATCCCGAACGCGGACCACACCGTCGAGGAGCCGAAGGCCGGTACCGGCGTCCAGCTCACCCTGGACGCCGACCTGGAATGGTTCGCGGAGAAGCGGATCGAGCAGGCCGTCAAGCAGTACAAGGCCGAGTCCGGCACCGTGGTGACGGTCGATCTGAAGAACCACGAGATCCTCACGATGGCCAACTACCCGACCTTCGACCCGAACAAGCCGGTCAAGGCGAGCGCGCTGAAGAACCCTGCCCTGGAACAGGTCTACGAGCCGGGCAGTGTGCAGAAGGTGATGACGATGGCCGCGCTGGCCGACGCCGGCCTGATCTCGATGGACACCAAGCTGCAGGTGCCCGGTTCGATCGAGGTCCAGCGCCGCACGATCAAGGACCACTTCGATCACGGCCAGCTGAACCTGACCATCTCCGGCGTGGTGGCCAAGTCGTCGAACGTCGGCACGATCATGGCCTCGCAGCAGATGCCGATCCAGCAGTTCGTGCACTACCTGAAGAACTTCGGGTTCGGCGACCCGACCGGGCTGAACTTCCCGGGCGAGAGCCGCGGCCTGATGCCGCCGGGTGACGAGTGGAGCGAGCTGACCCGGTCGAACGTCGCGTTCGGCCAGGGCCTGTCCGCCAACGCAGTCCAGATGACCGCGGCCGTCGCCGCGGTGGCCAACGGTGGCGTCTACACGCCGCTCAAGCTGGTCAAGAACTACCTGGGCCCGAACGGCGAGATCATCCCCAACCCGACCGGACCGTCGCGCCGGGTGGTGAGCGAGAACGCCGCCCGCGAGGTCGGGCTGATGATGGAGTCCGTCGTCGGCAAGGGCGGGAGCGCGACCCAGGCCCAGATCCCCGGCTACCGCGTCGCCGGCAAGACCGGTACGGCGCAGGAGGTCGACTCCGCCTGCGGTTGCTACCGCAAGTGGGCGACGTCTTTCGTCGGATTCGCTCCCGCCGACAACCCACGCTTCGTCACCTACGTCGTACTGCAGAACCCGACGAACGGGCGAGGCGGCGGTTTCCAGGGAGGCCCGGTGTTCCGCGACGTGATGAGTTACGCCCTGCAGAAGTACGCCGTACCGCCGACCGGCGCCAAGCCGCCCGTCATTCCGCTGACCTGGTGACGCAGGGTCAGGTAGGTGTGACCGGGTCCGGAGCGGTAGCCTCTGGGCCCGTGTCCACCCCTTCCGCCGCAGGCGGCGCCGTTGCCGCGATCAGGCCGCGGCACACAGTCCCGATCAGCCTCGCCGAGCTCGCCAGAACGGCCGGGGCACGCCTCCCTGCGACCGACGTGGAAGTGACCGGTGTCTCCCTGGATTCCCGGTCGATCCTCCCCGGTGATCTGTACGCTGCCCTGCCCGGCGCGGTCACCCACGGCGCGGCCTTCGTCGAGGCAGCACGAGCCGCCGGCGCGGTCGCCGTACTGACTGATCCGACCGGTGCAGAGCGTGCCCTCGCTGCGGGCCTGCCGACCCTCGTGGTCGCGAAGCCGCGCGACGTCCTCGGTGCCGTCGCCGCTCAGATCTACGGCGAGCCCACGAAGGGCCTCCGCCTGCTCGGCGTGACCGGTACGAACGGCAAGACGACCACCAGCTACCTGCTCGACTCCGTACTACGGACCGTCGGCCAGGCGGCCCTGATCGGCACGATCGAGACCCGGATCGGCAGCGGTGACCAGGCGGCCGTGGTGAAGAGCGTCCGCACCACCCCGGAGGCCACCGACCTGCAGGCCCTGTTCGCCGTGATGCGCGAGCAGGCCGTCGCCTGGTGCGCGATGGAGGTGTCGAGCCACGCGCTGGCGATGGGCCGCGTCGACGGAGCCCGGTACGCCGTGGCCGGGTTCACCAACCTGACCCAGGATCACCTGGACTTCCACAAGACGTTCGAGGAGTACTTCGCGGCGAAGGCGTCCCTGTTCACGCCCGAGAAGTGTGATCTCGCCGTCGTCAACATCGACGACGAGTACGGCCGCCGGCTCGCCGCGCAGACCGTGGTCCCGCTGATCACGGTCTCCACGACCGGCCCGGCCGACTGGACGGTCACCGCGAAACATCTGTCCGAGCACGGCACCCAGGTCCTCGACATCCAGGGTCCCGGCGAGACCCTCACGGTCGAGATCAGGCTGCCCGGCGACTTCAACGTCGCCAACGCGCTCCTCGCGGTCGCGATGCTCCGTCAGGTCGACGTACCGGCCGAGGCGATCGCTGCGGGCTTGCAGACGGCCGCCGTACCGGGCCGGATGGAGGCGTTCCACCGCGGCGACGGCCTCACCGTGATCGTCGACTACGCGCACACGCCGGACGCCGTCGCGCTCGCTCTGCAGGCTGCCCGTGGCACGACCAAGGGCCGCCTGTACGCCGTGGTCGGTTGCGGTGGTGACCGGGACGCCGGCAAGCGCCCGGGGATGGGCGCTGCCGCCGCGCGGACCGCCGACGTGGTGATCGTGACCGACGACAACCCGCGCAGCGAGGACCCGGCCGCGATCCGCGCGGCCGCGATCGAGGGCGCACGAGCCGCGGTGCCGGAAGTCGAGTTGCAGGAGGTGGGCGACCGCCGCGCGGCGATCGCCACCGCGATCGGGCTGGCCGGGCCGGGGGACACCGTGGTGGTGCTCGGCAAGGGCCATGAGACAGGTCAGGACGTGGGCGGCGTGATCCACCCGTTCGACGACCGCGAGACCGTGCGCGAGCTGCTCGCGGCGACCCAGGAGAAAGCACTGTGATCCCAGTCAGTTGCGGCCAGATCGCCGAGGCGGTCGGTGCCGAGCTCGTCGGCGTCGATCCGGCCGCGGTCGTCGACGCGGCCGTCGTGATCGACTCGCGCAAGATCGACCCGGGCGGCCTGTTCGTCGCCTTCGCCGGTGCGAAGGCGGACGGGCACGACTACGTCGCCGCGGTCACCGAAGCCGGCGCGACCGCCTCGCTCACCACCCGCCCGATCGAGGGCAGCCCGTGCATCGTCGTCGCGGACGCCCAGAAAGCACTCGGCGAACTCGCCCGGCTGGTGATCTCGAAGCTTCCCGACCTGGTGATCGTCGGCCTGACCGGCTCGCAGGGCAAGACGAGCACCAAGGACCTGATCGCCCAGCTGCTGGCCCCGTACGGCGAGACGGTGGCGCCGGCCGGTTCGCACAACAACGAGCTCGGGCACCCGCTGACCGCGCTGCAGGCCAACGAGCGGACCAGGTTCCTGGTCGCCGAGATGGGCGCGCGGCACATCGGCGACATCACCTACCTGTGCCGGATCACGCCGCCGAAGATCGGCCTGGTGCTGAACGTCGGGCACTCGCACATCGGCGAGTTCGGCAGCCAGGACGCGATCGCACAGGGCAAGGGTGAACTGATCGAGGCGGTCCTCCCGGGCGGCACGGCGATCCTGAACGCCGACGATCCGCGGGTCGCCGCGATGGCCTCGCGGACCAAGGAGGCCGTGGTCACCTTCGGAGAAGATGCGGATGTGCGCGCGACGGACGTGGTCCTGGACGCGGGCGGACGGCCGGGGTTCACCTTGCACATCGGTGGCGAGGAGCACGCCGTACAGCTGCAGGTCGTCGGTGAGCACCAGGTGCCGAACGCGCTGGCCGCGGCTGCCGCCGTACAGGCTGCCGGGTTGACGCCGGAGCAGATCGCCGCCGGGCTGAACGCGGCGACCACGATGTCGAAGTGGCGGATGGAGGTCACCGAGCGCGCCGACGGCGTGACGGTGATCAACGACGCCTACAACGCGAACCCCGAATCGATGCGGGCCGCGCTCAAGGCGCTGGTCGCGATCGGCCGGGCCCGCGGCGCCCGCACCTGGGCGGTACTCGGCCCGATGGGTGAGCTCGGCGAGGACTCGCTGCAGGAGCACGACGGGGTCGGCCGGCTGGCAGTCCGGCTGGACGTGAACCGGCTGGTCGCGGTCGGCGAGCAGGCCCGCCCGATCCACCTCGGGGCGTCCCTGGAAGGATCGTGGGGCAACGAGTCGGCGTACGTCGACAGCCCGGACGAAGCACTGGCGTTGCTTCGCAAGGAACTGCAGCGCGGCGACGTGGTGCTGGTGAAGGCGTCCCGGTTCGTCGGGCTGGACAAGCTGGCGAGCGCCCTGCTCGAGGAGGCTTCGCAGTGATCTCGATCCTGTTCGCGGGTGCCATCTCGATGGCGCTCACGCTGATCGGCACCCGGTGGGCGATCAGCCTGCTGGCCAAGCGCGGCTACGGCCAGGAGATCCGCGACGACGGCCCGACCTCGCACCACACCAAGCGCGGCACGCCGACGATGGGCGGCACCGTGTTCATCGTCGCCACCATCGTCGGGTACTTCGCGGCGAAGCTGCTCACCATGCGGCCGCCGAGCGCGTCGGCGCTGCTGGTGCTGTTCATCTTCGCCGGGATGGGCGCGGTCGGCTTCCTGGACGACTTCATCAAGATCTTCCGGCAGCGCAGCCTCGGCCTGCGCAGCAAGGCGAAACTGGCCGGCCAGACCGCGGTCGCGGTGATCTTCGCCGTGCTGGCGCTGAACTTCCCCGACGAGCGCGGCCAGAACCCGGCCTCGCCGTTCATCTCGTTCATCCGGGACATCAACTGGCTGCACCTGGCGCCGGTCCTGGTGGTGATCTGGATCCTGCTGCTGATCGCCGGCATGTCCAACGGCGTGAACCTCGCCGACGGCCTGGACGGTCTGGCCACCGGCGCCTCGATGATGGTGTTCGGCGCCTACACGCTGATCTGCATCTGGCAGTCGAACCAGAGCTGCGCGACCTCGCCGGGCGCGAAGTGCTACGAGGTCCGCGATCCGCTCGACCTGGCCGTCGTCGCGGCGGCCCTCACCGGCGCGCTGTTCGGCTTCCTGTGGTGGAACGCGTCGCCGGCCAAGATCTTCATGGGGGACACCGGTTCGCTGTCGCTGGGAGGCGCGGTGGCCGGCTTCGGCGTGATGACCCGGACCGAGCTGCTGGTGCTGCTGCTCGGTGGGCTGTTCGTCATCATCACCGCGTCGGTGATCCTGCAGGTCTCCTGGTTCAAGATCACCAAGCGCACGGGCGGGGTGGGTAAGCGGCTGTTCCGGATGGCTCCGCTGCAGCACCACTTCGAGATGCTCGGCTGGGAACAGGTCAACGTGGTGATCCGGTTCTGGATCATCTCCGGCCTGTGCGTCGCCACCGGACTCGGGTTGTTCTATGCAGAGTGGGTTGCAGGATGAGTTTGACGACAAGGACCGATGACGGCTGGGCGACGACGCGTTTCGTCGTACTGGGTTTCGGTACTGCGGGGTACGCCTGCGCCGATTCGCTGCTGCAAGCGGGGGCCGAGCACGTCGTAGTACTGGATGACCGCGACACCGAGGCGTTGCGGGAGAAGGCGCAGATCCTCGAGACGCTGGGCGCCACCATCACCCTCGGCGAGGGCAGCACCGCTGAGCTGCCTGCCGAGGTGGAGATCGTCGTCACCTCGCCGGGGATCCCGCCGCACGCGCCGTTGCTGGCTGCCGCGGCCGCTCGGGACATCCCGATCTGGAGCGAGATCGAGCTGGCCTGGCGTCTGCGCGATCCGGCGACCGCGGCGCCCTGGCTCTGCGTCACGGGGACCAACGGCAAGACCACGACGGTGCAGATGCTGACCTCGATCCTGACCGCGGCCGGCCACCGGGCCGTTGCCGCCGGCAACGTGGGGCTGCCGCTGCTGGAAGCCGTGATGGACCCTGAGCCGTACGACGTGATCGCGGTCGAGCTGTCCAGCTACCAGTTGCACTTCACCTCCTCGATGTCGCCGCACTCGGCCGCCGTCCTGAACATCG
This sequence comes from Kribbella sp. NPDC006257, assembly GCF_040613535.1. Lineage (NCBI taxonomy): Bacteria > Bacillati > Actinomycetota > Actinomycetes > Propionibacteriales > Kribbellaceae > Kribbella > Kribbella sp. NPDC006257. Next base: position 7,069 of record NZ_JBEXSJ010000069.1, on the reverse strand, counting down.
CGCCGGACCACATCGACTGGCACGGCTCGATGGAGGCCTACACGGCCGACAAGGGCCGGATCTACGAGAACTGCCAGATCGCCTGCGTCTACAACGTGGCCGACCCGGCGACCGAACAGCTCGTCGTCGACGCCGATGTGGTCGAAGGCTGCCGGGCGATCGGTTTCACCCTCGGTACGCCGGCGATCTCGATGGTCGGCCTGGTCGAGGACCTGATCGTCGATCGTGCCTTCGTGGAGCAGCGGGCCTCGTCGGCGCTGGAGCTGGCGGCCGTCGCCGATGTCACCCCACCCGCTCCGCACAACGTCGCGAACGCGCTCGCCGCTGCCGCGTTGGCCCGCGCGTTCGGCGTACCGGCGACCGCGGTGCGGGACGGACTGCGGAACTTCCGGCTCGACGCGCATCGGATCGCGCAGGTGGCGGATGTTGCCGGGGTCAACTATGTGGACGATTCGAAGGCCACCAACCCGCATGCGGCGCAGGCTTCGCTGCTCGCTTATGAGCATGTCGTGTGGATCGCCGGAGGTCAGGCGAAGGGTGCGACGTTCGACGAACTGGTGACTGCGGCCGCGTCGCGATTGCGCGGTGTCGTGCTGCTCGGCCAGGACAAGGAGGTGATCGCCGAAGCACTTGCCCGACACGCGCCCGATGTCCCGACGATCACTGTCGAGGCAACGGACACTGGAGCCATGGAGACCGTGGTGGGGGAGGCTGCGAAGCTCGCGCAGGTGGGAGACACCGTGCTGCTCGCGCCTGGCTGCGCTTCCTGGGACATGTTCGCCAACTATGGAGCCCGCGGAGACGCCTTCGCCGAAGCCGTACTGCGGCTGGGCGCCAGCTGAGCCGGAGGTGATCGCATGACGACGATCACTGACCGGCCGGACGACAAGGCAGCACCGTCGTCTGCGGCGACCGAGCGGCGCTGGCTCACGGCCGTCAAGGACGTCCTCGACCGGCCGCTCACGTCGTACCACATCCTGCTCGGGGCGACCGGCCTGTTGCTGGTGCTCGGGCTGATGATGGTGGCGTCGGCCTCGAGCGTGCTGTCGCTGAGTACCTACGGGAATCCCTACACGATCACCTACCGGCAGCTGATCTGGGTCGGGGTCGGTCTGCCGATGGCCTACGTCGCGTCCCGGATGACGCCGCGGCACTTCCGGATGCTCTCGTACGTCGCGTTGCTGGGCTCGGTGTTCCTGCTCGTGCTCACCTACGTGCCGGGCCTGGGCAAGAACGTCAACGGCAACACCAACTGGGTCACCTTCGGTGGTCCGCTCCAGCTCCAACCGAGCGAGTTCGCGAAGCTGGCGCTGGTGATGTGGTGTGCGGATCTCTACGCCCGCAAGCAGAAGCTGCTGACCCAGTGGAAGCACCTGCTGGTGCCGATGGTGCCGGTCTGCGGTCTGGTGATCGCACTGATCATCGGCCAGCACGACCTCGGCACTTCGCTGGTGCTGATGGCCGTGATGGTCGGAATGATCTGGGTCGTCGGCGCACCGACCAGGCTGTTCGTCGGGATGCTGGCCGTGGTCGGCACGATCGGTGGCTTCTTCGTCAGCCAGGAGAGCTACCGGATGGCCCGGGTCGCGCAGTTCATGGACCCGTTCGCGGATCCGAGCGGCGTCGGCTGGCAGGCGTACCACGCGTTCTACGCGCTCTCCACCGGTGGCTGGTGGGGCGTCGGGATCGGCAACAGCCGGCAGAAGTGGGGCAACCTGCCCGAGGCGCACACCGACTTCATCTTCGCGGTGATCGGTGAGGAGCTCGGGCTGATCGGGTCACTGACCGTGCTCGCGCTGTTCCTCACCCTGGCGTACGCCGGTGTCCGGATTGCGACCAGAACCACCGAGCCGTTCATCCGGTACGCCGCGGCCGGGATCACGGTCTGGATCATGGCCCAGACGCTGGTCAACCTGGGCGCCGTGATCGGACTGCTACCCATCGTGGGTATCCCGCTCCCGCTTTTGTCGTACGGTGGGTCCGCACTGCTGCCGACGCTGATCGCGATCGGCATGTTGCTGTCCTTCGCGAAGGCCGAGCCCGGCGCGCAGGCCGCCTTGAAGGAACACCGGCGGCCTTTGTTCGGGTGGATGTCGTCGTGGCGTACACCTGGCCCAAGTGGCCGTGAGAACACGCGGGAGCGTTGAAAGCTGTGCCGAGTATCGTCCTGGCCGGTGGTGGTACCGCCGGCCATACTTCCCCCCTGATCGCTACCGCCGACGCCCTGCGCCGGATCGACCCGACCATCGAGATCCTCGCCCTCGGAACCGAGCGGGGGATCGAGGTCCGGGTCATCCCCGACGCCGGCTACCGGCTCGAACTGATTCCGCCCGTCCCGTTGCCGAGAAAGCCCACGCCGGCGCTGTTCGCCGTCCCGGGCAAGATGCTGAGCTCGGTGAACGCCGCCCGCAAGATCCTCGACGAGGCCAAGGCCGACGTCCTGGTCGGCTTCGGCGGCTACGTCTCCACCCCGGCGTACGTCGCGGCCTGGCGCCGCAAGACACCGATCGTCGTGCACGAGGGCAACGCGATGCCGGGGATCGCGAACAAGTTCGCGGCCCGCTACTGCACCGAGACGGTGGCGACCTCGTTCCCCGGTACCGACCTGCCGCACGCGCAGTACGTCGGACTGCCGATCCGGCGGGCGATCTCGACGATGGACCGGGCCGCGCTCCGGGCCGAGGCGCGCGCGTTCTTCGAGCTGGACCCGGACGCTCCGACCGTGTTCGTCACCGGCGGTTCGACCGGGGCGAAGCGGCTGAACGAGGGCTTCGGCGGTGCCGCGGCTGATCTGCAGGCAGCCGGGGTACAGGTGCTGCATGCGATCGGGTCGAAGAACACCCTGGAGATCCCGCCGACCGGTCCGTATCCGTACCGCGTGCTCAACTACATCGACCGGATGGAGCTCGCGTACGCCGCGGCCGACCTGGTGGTCTGCCGCGCGGGGGCGAACACCGTGACCGAGGTCTCCGGTGTCGGACTGCCGGCCATCTACGTTCCGCTGCCGATCGGTAACGGTGAGCAGCGGGTCAACGCGAAGGCGGTCGTGGACGCTGGTGGTGCGTTCCTCGTCGACAACGCCGAGGTCACTCCGGAGTGGGTTCGTGCGACCGTGCCGCAACTTGTGCACGACAAGGCGCGTCTACAGAGCATGTCCACTGCGGCCCAAGGCCTGATTCGTCTCGACGCGGATGACCGGTTGGCGCAGATCATCATCGATGTGGTGAGGTCTTCTTCGTGATCGTCACCGCCCCCGACACCCTGTTGCCCGCTGAGAAGCTGGGCCGGGTGCATTTCGTAGGTATCGGCGGGGCCGGGATGTCCGGCATCGCCCGCATCATGGCTTCCCGTGGCATCGAGGTCTCCGGTTCCGACGCCAAGGACGGCCGGGTGCTGGCCGCGCTGCGGGCCCTCGGCGCTACCTGCTGGGTTGGCCACGCTGCCGAGCACGTCGCCGACGTGGACACCGTGGTGGTCTCTACGGCGATCCGCGAGACCAACCCTGAGGTTGTTGCCGCGCGCGCGGCCGGGATCCCGATCCTGCCGCGCGCGGCCGCGCTCGCCGCGGTGATGGTCGGCCGACGGACGATCGCGGTGGCCGGGACGCACGGCAAGACCACGACGACGTCGATGCTGACGGTCGCCTTGCAGCACTGCGCCGCCGACCCGTCGTACGCGATCGGTGGCAACCTGAACGAGTCCGGGTCGAACGCGCACGACGGCAACGGTGAGCTCTTCGTCGCCGAGGCCGACGAGTCCGACAAGTCTTTCCTGACCTACAGCCCCGAGGTCTCGATCGTCACCTCGGTCGAGCCGGACCACCTGGACAACTACGGCGACGAGGCCAGCTACCGGCTCGCGTTCGAGCAGTTCTGCGATCGTGTGCTGCCCGGTGGCTTCATGGTGATCTGCGTCGACGACGCCGGGGCCCGCCGGCTGGCGGAGTTCGCCCGCGCCCGCGGCATCGACGTACGCACGTACGGCGAGTCGGAGGATGCGGAGACTCGGGTCACTGAGCTCGCCGCCGATGGTGCGACGCAGTCCTACGTGCCGGTGTATCACGGCCGCAAGTTGCCGGTCGTGCATCTGCAGCAGGCGGGCAAGCACAATGCGCTGAACAGCGCGGCTGCTTTGACTGTCGGTCTGGGACTTGGCTTCTCCGCGGCGGATCTGGCCGAGGGGCTCGCATCCTTCACCGGGACCGGCCGCCGGTTCGAGTTCAAGGGCCAGGAGGACGGCGTCCGCGTCTTCGACTCCTACGCCCACCACCCGACCGAGCTGACCGTGGACCTGATCGCGGCCCGGCAGGTGGCGGGGGAGGGGCGCGTGATCGCCTGCTTCCAGCCACACCTGTTCAGCCGGACCAGGATCTTCGCTGCGGACTTCTCCGAGGCGCTGGGACTGGCCGACGAGGTCGTGGTGATGGACATCTTCGCGGCGCGCGAGGACCCCGAGCCCGGGATCACCGGTGCGCTGATCGCGAATCACGTGCCGCTGAAGCCGGACCAGGTCCGGTTCGAGCCGTCCTGGTCCGCCGTACCGCGGGTCGTGGCGGACCTCGCCGTACCGGGTGACCTGGTGGTCACCATGGGCGCCGGCGACGTGTCGTTGATCGGGCCCGAGGTGGTCGGGCTGCTGGCCGAACGGGCGGCGCTGAACGCCGCGACGATCGAGTGATCGCGGCGGTGTCGAAGGGATGAGTCAAAGCACTGACCTTGCCCGGGCACAACAGCGCTTCGCGCGCCGGCAACGGTTGGTGCGGTGGAAGGGCTGGCTGCCCTGGGCGATCGGCGGGTGCGTCCTGCTGCTCGCCGGGCTGACGGTCTGGATCTTCTACTTCTCGTCGCTGCTGGCGGTGACCGGCGTCCGGGTGACCGGGACCGATACGGTGCCGGAGGCAACGATCGTCCAGGTGGCCGAGGCACCGATCGGTACGCCGCTGGCGAAGGTGGACCTGAGTGCGATCGCGGACCGGGTCCGGACCGTGCCCGCGGTCGCCGACGCGCAGGTGACCAGGGCCTGGCCGAACCGGCTGGAGATCGTGATCACCGAGCGGGTGCCGGTGGTGGTGGTCACCGACGGGCAGAAGTTCGAGCTGGTCGACGCGACCGGGGTGTCCTTCAAGAGTGTGCCGGACCGGCCGGACGGGTTGCCCGAAGCGCTCGTGGTCGGTGCCCGGCGGGACGTCACGATCCGTTCGGTGGTGACGGTTTCGGCCGCACTGCCGGTCGCGCTGCGGTCCCAGGTGCAGTCGATCTCGGCCGGATCGCCGGACTCGATCACCCTCAACCTCGGCTCCGGGGTGAAGGTGGTCTGGGGAAGTTCCGATGACTCCGCGCGCAAAGCCGAAGTACTCAGCGTGCTGATGAAGCGGCAGGCGAGGGTGTACGACGTGTCGGCGCCCGATCTCCCTGTCACCAAAGGGGAAAAGAAGTAACGCGTCACATCCTGGGACGCGGCGGCGAGGCGCGTGGACTTTGCCGGATAGGCTCCGTAGCGTCGGGCGTAATCTAAAGTTGACATAACTCTAACCATCCACTTGAGGTCCAGAGTTTGGGGCAAAGTGGAGACCGGTGCACAGGGTGTGTCCGGGGGCAAGGCGCAGCTCGGACGGCCAACCGGCCATAACGGGAACAGAACGAGGCGAGAGGCGCGGACGTGGCGGCACCGCAGAACTACCTGGCACTCATCAAGGTCGTCGGCATCGGCGGAGGCGGCGTCAATGCCGTGAACCGGATGATCGAGCACGGTCTGAAGGGCGTTGAGTTCATCGCCATCAACACCGACGCGCAGGCGCTGTTGATGAGTGACGCGGACGTCAAGCTCGACATCGGCCGGGAGGAGACCCGGGGCCTCGGCGCCGGCGCGAACCCGGCGATCGGACAGAAGGCCGCCGAGGACCACGCGGAGGAGATCGAGGAGGCGCTCAAGGGTGCCGACATGGTCTTCGTCACCGCGGGTGAGGGCGGCGGCACCGGCACCGGCGGCGCACCGGTGGTGTCGCGGATCGCACGCTCCCTCGGGGCGCTGACGATCGGTGTGGTGACGCGGCCGTTCTCCTTCGAGGGCAAGCGGCGCGCGACCCAGGCGGAGGACGGCATCGCCGCGCTCCGTGAAGAGGTCGACACCCTGATAGTCATTCCGAATGACCGCCTGCTGACCATCTCCGATCGCGCCGTCTCCGTGCTGGACGCCTTCAAGCAGGCCGACCAGGTGCTGCTGCAGGGTGTCTCGGGCATCACCGACCTGATCACCACCCCGGGCCTGATCAACGTGGACTTCGCCGACGTGAAGGCGGTCATGTCGAACGCCGGCTCGGCCCTGATGGGTATCGGCTCGTCCCGCGGCGAGGACCGCGCGGTGGCGGCGGCCGAGGCGGCCATCTCGTCTCCGTTGCTGGAGGCAAGCATCGAGGGCGCGCACGGCGTCCTGCTGTCGATCGCCGGCGGCTCGGACCTCGGCCTGTTCGAGATCAACGAGGCCGCCCAGCTGGTCTCGGAGTCGGCGCACACCGACGCGAACATCATCTTCGGCGCGGTCATCGACGACGCCCTCGGCGACGAGGTGCGGGTCACCGTGATCGCGGCCGGCTTCGACGGTGGGATGCCGAAGCGTCGCGAGCAGGCGATGAACCAGGCCCGCCCGCTGAACCGGCTCCCCGCAGCCGGCGGCGACGTCGCCACCCAGGGCACGCCACGTTCCAGCCAGGAGCAGGCCGCCGCCCAGGCCCAGAACCAAGCGCCGGTACCGCAGCAGACTCCTCCGCAGCAAGCGCAGCCGCAGAATCAAGCGCCGTACAGTGCACCGATGTCGAACCCGGGGCAGCCTCCTCAGCAGGGTGCCGGTCAGCCTGCTCAGCAGGGTGCCGGCCAGGCCGAGGCGGGTCAGCCGGCCCAGCAGGGCGCTGGGCAGCAGGGTGGATTCACCCAGGTTCCGGCGGGGACGCCGACGGACGACACCGTGCCGGTGCCGAACACGGACCAGGGCCGGCCCGGATCGGGGACCACCCACTCGGCCCGCCCGCAGGCAGGGGAGCCGGTGCGCACCGCGCACCAGCCGTCGGCCAACC
>NZ_JBEXSJ010000068.1:8651-13789 GCF_040613535.1 Kribbella sp. NPDC006257 | reverse complement strand
TGTCATTAATTTAAAAATCATATTTTTTTGGGTGGGGCGGGGCGGCGTGATCGCGGCCCGGCGCCGCGCCTTTTCTGTCGGTGGCACAGATTTAACTTGCCGGATGACGGCCGCCCGCGTAATACTCCAAGTGGAACATTCGGGGTGGATCAATCAAGGTGGAGGAGCATGCGTGAGCTGACGCCCCTGGCGATCGCGGTGCTGGCGTTGCTGAACGAACAGCCGATGCACGCCTACGAGATGTACCAGCTGCTTCTGGCCAGACATCAGGACCGGATGCTCAAGCTCCGGCTCGGTTCGCTGTACCACACGGTCGAGCGGCTGGCCGGCCACGGACTCATCCGGGTCACCGGCACCGAGCGGGCCGGCAACCGGCCTGAGCGCACGACGTACGCGATCACCCCGGCCGGCACGAGTGCGCTGGACGCGCGGATCCGGACCGGCATCGAGAAGTACGAGTACGAGTACCCGCTGTTCCCCGTGGTTCTGAGCGAGGCGCACAACCTGGAGGCCGAGGACGCGGTGGCCGGACTGCGGCGCCGGGTCGAGCAACTCCAGGCCGCGGTGGAGGAGGTCGAGGCGATCATCGCCGAGGCGACGGCGCGCGGCGTACCGGAGGAGTACTGGATCGTCGCGGACTTCCAGCGAGCGCAACTGGTCAGCGAGCGCGACTGGCTGACGGCCCTGATCGAACGTATCGAGAGCGAGGACTTGGCATGGTCACACCGCAAGAACAAGTGAGGCCCGAGGTGCGGCCGTGGCCCGCGCTCTGGGCCCTGGTACTGGGCTTCTTCATGATCCTGATCGACTCGACGATCGTCTCGGTGGCGACGCCGGCGATCCTGGCCGACCTGAAATCCGATGTCGGCACCGTGGTCTGGGTGACGAGCGCCTACCTGCTCGCGTACGCCGTACCGCTGCTGATCACCGGCCGCCTCGGGGACAAGATCGGCCCGAAGAAGCTCTACCTGACCGGGCTGGCCGTGTTCACCCTCGCCTCGGTCTGGTGCGGATTCACCGGCACCATCGAGATGCTGATCATCGCCCGGGTCTTCCAGGGTCTCGGCGCGTCGATGATGACCCCGCAGACGATGGCCGTGATCACCCGGATCTTCCCGCCGGACCAGCGTGGCCGGGCGATGAGCCTGTGGGGCGCGACCGCCGGTGTGGCCGTGCTGGTCGGCCCGATCCTCGGTGGCGTCCTGGTCGACGCGCTCGGCTGGCAGTGGATCTTCTTCATCAACGCCCCGGTCGGCGTGATCGGTTTCGTGCTGGCGATGCGGCTGGTGCCGGACCTGCCGACCCACGACCACAAGTTCGATCTGGTCGGGGTGGCGCTCAGCTCGATCGGGTTGTTCTGCCTGGTGTTCGGCATCCAGGAGGGACAGAAGTACGACTGGGGCCAGATCAAGGGCCTGCTGTCGGTCTGGTCGCTGATCATCGCCGGCCTGGTGGTGATCGGCATCTTCCTGGTCTGGCAGGCCCGCAACAAGGGCGAACCGCTGCTGCCGCTCTCGCTGTTCAAAGACCGGAACTTCTCGCTGGCCAACATCGCGATCACCACGGTCGGGTTCGCGATCACCGCGATGGCGTTCCCGCTGATGCTGTACGCGCAGGAGGTCCGCGGCCTCAGCCCGACCCGGTCGGCGCTGCTGTTCATCCCGATGGCGGTCATCTCCGGCGCGCTGGCGCCGTTCGTCGGCCGGCTGGTCGACCGGACACCACCGCGCTTCATCGCCGGCTTCGGGCTGCTGTGCTGCTCGGTCTCGATGTTCTGGCTGAGCCAGGAGCTCCAGCCGGGGATCGCGATCTGGAAGATCCTGCTTCCGCTCGCATTGCTCGGGGTGGCGAACGGCTTCATGTGGGCACCCCTCGGCACGACCGCGACCAGGAACCTGCCGATGCACCAGGCCGGTGCGGGTGCGGGCGTCTACAACACGACTCGGCAGATCGGCGCGGTCCTCGGCAGCGCGGGCATCGCCGTACTGATGGAGTCGCGACTGGCCGCGAACTTGCCGGCGATGCCCGGCGGAGCACCGGGCGAAGGCACCGGTGGCGGCAAGTTGCCGGCCGCGTTGGCGCAGGGTTTCAGCGACTCGATGGGGCAGGCGATCCTGTTGCCGGCCGGCGTCCTGGTGATCGGGTTGGTCGCCGCGCTGATGTTCACCAAGCCGAAGTTCATGCAGCAACGCCCGGCCGACGCACCGGTGGTCGCGGAAGCCTGAGGTCAGCTGATCAAGAAGGCCTGCGTGGCCGAGGCATTCCCGTCGTAGACGGCCTTGGCCACGTAGGTTCCTGGCTTCGCCTGGAGCTGTCCGGGGAGACAACCGGGCGCCGACCGGCGGCCGTTCCACAGCACCGTACTGCCGGTGACCTTGCCCTTGGCAACGACTAGCGTGGCGCGCGGAATCGACTGCTCACATTGGGTCGAGGTCCAGATCTGATCCTTGCCGGAGGCAATCGTCAGGGACAGCACGGTCGGATCGAGTTCCGCCTTGCACTCGTCGCCGAGCGCGGTCAGCTGGATCGCGAAGTTGAGCGCGGCTCCGGAGGCCACCGTCCGCGCCGCCGGGATCAGGTCGACCCGGACATCGGAGCCGGAGCATTTCACGTCCTTCGGCGTCTCCGGTGTCGACGGCTTCTCAGCGGTCTTCGTCGTCTTCCCGGTGGGCCGGCCACCCGGCGTTGGAGTCGGAGTGGTGGTGGGACCACCGGACGGACCTGAGCTCGGGGTCTGGCCCGGATCGGTGGCGGCCGTGTTCTTCGGGTCCTCGCCACCGCCGCCGCCGAACAAGTTGACGAGCAGCACCAGCACGATCACGGTGCCGACGAGGACGAGCCCCCGCCGGAACCAGTAGACGCTGGCGGGCAGGTGCCCGACCGGTCGGAGCAGGCTGCTCATGCTCGCACCTTAAGGTCAGGATTGTGCTCGACATGTCAGACTCGCCGCTCCCGACCGCATCAGCCCTGCACGAACCCGTCCTCGACTGGTACGCCGGCAACGCGCGCTCGCTGCCCTGGCGGGAGCCGGATGCCGGGGCATGGGCCGTGATGGTCAGCGAGTTCATGCTGCAGCAGACACCGGTCGCCCGCGTACTCCCGGCGTACCGGCTGTGGATGGAGCGCTGGCCGAAGCCGGCCGACCTGGCCGCGGAAGCACCAGGAGAGGCTGTGCGGGCCTGGGACCGCCTGGGCTATCCCCGGCGCGCTCTGCGGCTGCACGCGGCTGCCAGGGCGATTGTGGAGCAGCACGGCGGCGTAGTACCGGATGACCACGCTGCACTGCTCGCGCTGCCGGGTGTCGGGACCTATACGGCCGCCGCGATCGCCTCGTTCGCCTATGGACAGCGGCACGCGGTAGTGGACACCAACGTACGGCGGGTGTTCGCCAGGGCCCTCACTGGTACTGCGCAGCCCTCGATCTCGCCGACTGCGGCTGACCAGCGGCTAGCTGTTGCCGCACTGCCCGACGACGAGCCCACTGCGGCTCGCTGGGCCATCGCGACGATGGAGTTGGGCGCGCTGGTCTGCACCGCCCGCTCACCGCGCTGTGCCGAGTGCCCGATCCGCGCGCGCTGCGCTTGGGTGCTCGCCGGCAGCCCGCCGTACGACGGACCGCCCCGCAAAGGCCAGACCTACGAAGGCACCGACCGCCAGGCCCGCGGCCGCCTCCTAGCCGTACTCCGCGCCGCCACCGCCCCGGTCCCCAAAGCCACCCTGGACGCCTGCTGGCCCGAACAAGCCCAGCGCGAACGTGCCTTGGACGGCCTGGTCGCAGACGGCCTGGTAGACCCACTACCTCGGCGGCGCTACCAACTGCCTGGGTAAGACACTGCGAGCCGGCCTGAGGTCTTGCGACCCCGGCCGGCTTCAGTGCGTCGTACTCAGTTCTTCTTGCTGCTGTTCGCCGTCGCCTCGTCGGCGTCGTCGGTGAGCAGGTCCAGCGGCATCGCCGGGCTGCCGGACAACGTGGCCAGCATCTGCCGGACGTTGGTCAGCTGCGCGTTGATGCTGTCGCGGCGCTGCGTCGCGGCCGCCAGCTCACGCTCGGACTCGGCGCGGATCCGCTCGGACTTGTCCTTCGCGGCGGCGACGATCTCCTGCGCCTGACGGTTCGCGTCGGCCAGCTGCTGCTGGGCCAGGCGCTCCGCCTCGGAACGGGAACGGTCGGCCTCGCGCTGCACCTGGGCCGCGCGGTCGGTGACCGCCGCCAGCTGCTGCTCGGCCAGTGCGGTCCGGGCGGCGAACTCCTGCTCGACCTTGCCGCGGCGCTCGGCCAGGGTGGTCTCGAAGGCGGCCGCGGCCTGGGCGGACTTGGCGCGCTCCTGCTCGTACAGCGCCTGGGCCTCGCTGCGACGGGCAGTCGCGTCGCGCTCGGCCTCGTCGCGCATGTCGTCGGCCTGGGTCCGGGCCTCCTCGAGGATGCGGGCAGCCTCGGCGTCGACCTCGCTCTTCCAGTCCAGGGAGTACTGCTCGGCCTCCTTGCGGACCTTCTTGGCGTGCGCCTCGGCGTCGGCGACGATCGCGTCCGCGTCGGTGCGCGCCCGGGTGACCAGATCGCGGGCCTCGTCGTCGGCGAGCGACAGGATCTTGGCGACCCGCTCACCGAACTCGGTGAAGGTCGGGGCCCGGTCCTTGCTCTCCTCCTGGGCGGAGATGACGGCCGATTCGGCGGCGTCCGTCCGGCTCTGCAGCTCCTGTACGTGCCGCTGCAGCTGCTCGGACTGCTGCTGCAGTGCGGTCAGCGAGGTGGTCAGCTCACGAACGTGCTGGTCCACCTGGGCAGGCTCGTAGCCACGCAGAACGGTGCGGAACGGAGTTGGGGCTTCACTGCTCATGTCTTCTGATGCTCACTTCGGTGGGTGGGTGGATCACACATTGTCACTGACAAGGATCTGACTGTCACGTCCTCATCCTGATTCCCCCGTGGAACCCTCGCTGGACGACATTCCACCACCTGGACGGAACCCCGGTACAGCGAGTGCCTCGATCACACCCGAAAGCTGGGTGAGCTCCTTGGTGATCTCGTCGCGGCGCTGGTTCAGCGCCGCGACCCACGCCGCGGCGTCGGGGGGAACTTTACAGGCCAGCCCGCGCCCCACGACGGCGTTCTAGCGGGCGAGTGCCGAGATGACCCG
>NZ_JBEXSJ010000068.1:0-8641 GCF_040613535.1 Kribbella sp. NPDC006257 | reverse complement strand
GCCCCCCCCGGCTCCCCCCTCGTCCCTACAACACCCTTTACGTGTGGGTGCCCTCTTTGTTCTTGCGGCGGGGGGGTGGTATCCCCCCCGCGACCCTCGCCTCGGCGTCGGCGAGAAGTTTACGGGCCTGCGCGCGCAGCTCGTCGGCGTGCTCGCGGGCCTGCGCCTCGAGCCCCTGGGCCTCGGCGCGGGACTTGCGGATCAGCTCGTGCGACTGGCGCTGGGCGGCGGCGAGATCGGTCGCGGCCCGCTCGCGCAGTACTTGCGTGCTGGACTCGGCCTCGGCCTCGCGCCGGTTGGCGCGCTCGACGATCTCCTTGGCCTCGACCGCGGCGGCCGCCTTCAGCCGGTCCGCCTTCGCCTGCGCCTGTGCGGTCAGCCGCTCGGCCTGCTGGGTCGCGGAGGCGAGCGCGGTCTCGGCCTGGACGATCAGCTCGGCGTTCCTCTTGGCGGCCGTCGTCTGCGCCTCTTCGAGTTCCTTGGCGACCGAGATCTGGGTCTCCCGCAGCCGGCTGGTCGACCGGCTGATCACCCGGCGCAGATGGGCGCGCTTCTGCTTGGCCATCTCGGCCACCTCGGCGGCGGCCTGCTCCCGGATGGACTGCGCCTCCCGCTCGGCGGCCGCGACCAGCTCGTCGACGGTCTTCTTGCTCCACGCGGTCTGCTTCTCGGCCTCGGCCAGCGCGGCTTCGGCGGCCCGGTTCGCGTCCTCGACGATCCGCTGGGCCTCGGCGGACGCCGTACGCCGGTCTGCCTCGATGCTGTCGACGACGAGTTTGGCCTGCGCCCGGGCGTCGGCCATCAGGCGTTCGTTGGCGGCCTCGGCGTCGGCCTTCCACTCGGCGATGTCGTCCATCGCTGCGGTCCGGAGCTTGTCGATCTCGAGCGAGATGGCCGCCAGCTTGGCGCGCTCGGTCTCCTCCAGCTCGGCGGTCCGGCGTTCCAGTTCGGTCCGGTTCTCACCGCGGAGCCGCTCGATCTCGGCGTGCGCCTCGGCGATCTCGACCCGGGCGCGTTCGCGGGCGATCTCGACCTCGCGCTCGACGGCCGTGCGGAGTTCGTTCGCCTCGGACTCGGCCCGGGCGATCAGCTCGGTCTCGGTCTGGACGGCGGCCTGCGAGACCAGCCTGGCCTGCTCACCGGCGTCGGCGACGAGTTGCTGCGCTTCCCGGCCGGCCCGTTCGACGGTCTGCTGCGCGGCCTCCCGGGCGAGGCGCGCCTCTTCGAGCAGCTCGTCGGCGTCTTCCTTCAGCCGGCCCGCTTCCGCTTCGGCGTCCGCGATCCTCCGCGCCGCGGCGGCCTGGGACTCGGCCCGCAAGGCGTCGGCGGCTGCATGAGCATCGGCCCGCAACTTCTCGGCGGCCTCGTTGGCTTCCCGGGTGACCCGCGCCGCCTCGGCTTCGGAGTCGGCGCGGAGCTTCTCGGCGGCGGCTTCGGCCTCGGCCCGGACCTTCGCGGCAGTGCTCTCCGACTCGTTGCGCAGGCGTTCGGCGCGCTCGGCCGCATCCGCGCGCACCTGATCGGCCCGCGCCTCGGACTCACTCTCCAGCTGTTGCGCGGTCTGCTCGGACTGAACCCGAAGCTCCTCGGCCCGCTGCTCAGACTCGGTGCGCAGTTGCTCGGCCCGCGCCTGCGACTCCGCGCGAAGCTGCTCGGCTTCCCGCTCCGATTCGGTGCGGAGTTGTTCGGCCGCGCGCTCGGCATCCTGCAGCAGCCGCTGGGCGGCCGCGGTCGCGTCGGCGCGCACCTTCTGCGCGGCCTGCTCGGCCTCCTCGCGGATCCGTGCCGCCTCGGCCCGGGTCCGCTCCGCCTGGGCCAGCGCGCTGTCGTTCTCGTACTCCGCCTGCTCGCGCAGGGTGTCGGCGATCCGCTGCGCCCGCTCCAGCACGCCACCCGCTTGCCGCACGCCAAAGGAACCGGCGTCGGGGACCGGTTCCTGGGTCAACGGCAGACGCGGGGCGTCCATGCGACGAGATGATTCCATCTCCGACCCCCTCTCCAACAGTCCGGGTCCACTAGACGCAGTCACGCTCTTACAACGAGCCACATCGCGCGACGGGTAACTTCTTTTCATGCCGCTGCGCGATCTTCCCACCGAATCGACAGCCGCGGCGGCGTTGCTGCGAACCGAAGAAGTCCGCCATCGAAGGACCTTACGACGGACCCGGTGGCCTGGTGCGACCCTCGCGTGTCTCGCTGCCGGGGCTGCTCTTTCGGTGCTTGTCCCGGGTCCGGCAAGCACAGACTGTTATCTCTGGCGGGCAACCACGCAGCCGGTCGACGGCCGCGGGGCCGCCCTCGCACTGCCGATCGCGATGATCGCGGTGATCCTCGCGGATCGCCTTACTGCGGACAGTTTCCGGCATCGTCAGCAGGTCCGCGGCTGGGCTGCGGTCGCCCTCGCGGTGATCACCGGGACAGCTTGGATCGGCCTGGCCGGGCAAGGCCGATCCGGATGTTCCACCTCACCGGCTGTGATCGGGACAGTCGTCTGCGGAACGCTCGCCGCAGCGGTCTCGGCCTACTGGGCGATCCGTACGCAGGTACCGCCACCAGTACTCACCAACCTCACCGAGGAACGCTCGGACGAGCCTCTCAATCAGTCCGAATTGCGGGCAATCTTCCTCAAACTGATCTCACAGGCCGAACTCTCAACGCGCTCCGCACTTGTTCCGATTGTTACCGGAACTCTCTCGGCACTGCTCCTGTTCTCCACTGTTCTGTCCTGGCGCGAGCTGATCGACCCTGTCTCGATCGGCCCCGCAGGTGCCGAGGCAGGTCTCGCCCGCGCCCAACTCTGGGACTTGCCATACGCATCCACGTGGGCCCTGGCCATCGCAGGCACCGCAGTCGCCACTCTGGCCGCCGCCGTCTTCACTCTGGTCCGCCCCGCATCACTCGTACTACGAACAGCAGCCATCGCCACCGGAGCTCTCACCGTCACCGGCGTTCTCGCAGCCCTCATGCGACTTCCCGCGAGACTTCAAGACGGCGTTGGCTACCGCCCCGGCCTAGGAGCCTGGCTAGCCCTCACCCTCGGCGTACTGCTCCTACTGGTCGGCCTGACCACCGCAGCTCTTTCCGTACGCCGGAGAGCGCGCGGGTGGGCCTGGCGCCTCGGTGTCGTTCTGGTAGCCGGCCTGCTCGCAGCCGCGGCCGGTCTTGTCGTACCAGCCGCGGCAGCACCGGAGTACAAGCCGCAAGTGACTGCAGGAGTGCCGTACCGCTTGCTGGATCTGCATGGCGGCCAGCTGGTCGATCGACTCGGCATGCGCGTCGCCATCGGTACGTCGGATCCGCTGGACTCCATCGCCGGAACCCTGGACGGTACGCCGGGCGAGTGGTTGCTGGGCCGGACCGGCTCGGAGGGATCGACCGTCTTCGAGTACCGCGACGGCATCGCGCTGCCGAGGGTCGCACTCAGCCATGGGGTGACGCCGCCGGCGCTGCTGGGCGTCACCGACAACAAGCTGGTCATGCTGGCCGGCGGTGCTGCCGAGAAGCGCTGGGCGATCCTTGCTGTGCCGCTGAATCTGGTGGCTGCAGATGTCAGTCTCAGCCACACGAACCCCGATGGCACGCTCTACGTGACACCTGGCATCGACATCTACGCGACCGGCGTCGGTCCTGCACTGACACATCGGAACGCGGATCGCTCGATCGTCGTGTGGGGATCCAACTCCACTTGGCAGATCCCTGCGAACCAGCTGCGGACCGGGCTGGATCTCAAGCAGTTCGTGATCGCTCCTGGTCCGGGTGCGCCGGGCAACAGCGTGTCGAGTGGTCCGGACGGCACTACGGCTTGGCGGACGAGCCGGACTGGGCTGGCCTTGCTCCGTCCTGGTGGCAAGCCGCAGCAGGTGACTGGGGTGGCTCCTGCTGGGTGTCTGCTGAGCTCCGACGCCGCTAGCTCGTCGCTGACGGTCGAAGCCTTTGCTGTCGACGTCCGGGGCAACTTGTGGCTTGGTGGTAGCTCGCCGACGACAGTGCTCACACCTGACGGGTTGCTGCGCCAACTGCCGGGTCCTGTGAGCCAGGTGGAAAGCATGGAAGCCAGGGCGGACGGGTCGGTGCTACTGGGGGTGTCGCCAGGCGGCGGGGATCAGGTGGTGGAGATCTCCGACGCGGCCGCCTCGGCTTCGTCGTACCCGGTGCTGCCCCAGCCTGAGCCTCGGTGTGATCGGAGGAAGGCGGCGAGCGGGAGTACGCCGTACAAGGCAACGCTGATGCCGGCTGTGCCGCTTGCTGATCCACCGGTGACAGCTGTCGGCGTCACCGGCAAGGCGACTTCGGGAACATATACGCAGCTGGCTCTCGACTCGCACGGAAAGCTTGTGCGGCTTGCTGTGCCCAATGCCGCGCATGTGTGGGCTCCGGATGGGCAGGGCGGGGTCTGGTGGGCCGTGTCTGGGCAGGGCGAGCCTGCGACCGAGGTGGCGGTGCACGTGGTCGCGGGGAAGGTCACTGTGCTGCGAGATCCGAAAGAGGCTGCGCCGAATCAGCGTGGTGAGTTTGCAGCTGCCGCTGGGGATCGACTGGTGACCGCGATCGGCAGCAACCTCTACAACTTCTACGGGCCGGGGCAGCGGGTGAATCGGGTCAAGATCGGTGGCACGCTCCGGCAAAGCGGCCTGGTGCAGCTCGGCTCTGGTGAGGTCGCCATGGTGATCGACGAACAAATGCTGCTTGCCGACAGCACCGGCAAGACCACCAAGCTGTTCGGCGGCGATGCGACCGGCTGGCCGATCTCGTCCACCACCACCCCGGACCGATGGACCACCGACGGCAGCTGGTTCACGGGGCCCGACGGCAAGATCTGGGGGTACGACGGGAGCTCTCTGACCCGCATCGACGGACCAGGACGAGCCACCGTCATCGCCGGCCCCACCCAGGGCGTCCCCCAAGCAGCCGACGAGGTCACCGTCATAGGCCCCCACTTGTACTTCGAACTAGGCCACGACACCATCACCCTGGACCCCCTCCGATGATCCGGCGTGACGAAGAGCGAGTGTTGGCTCCGGAGGAGGTGTTGGGGCGGCGGCTCGAGTTGGCTGAGCGGGAGTTGGGGGTGGGGCAGCATCGGTGGTTTGCCCGGGCGACTCTGTTGGCGGCACTGGCGACCGGGATCACGTTGTTGCTGCCGTGGACGTTCAGCCGGCGGTTGGGCGAATCGGTGTGGCAACTCGGCATCGAGACTCAGCCGTCCTTGGTGCTGACCTGGGTGGCTGGGCTGATCACTTCGATCCTTGCGCTGGCGCTGCGCCCAGGAAGCGTCGCTCAGGCGTGTACGGCGATCACCGGGGTCATCACCCTGGTCTTCATCGCCGGCAGCTGGCAGGCGAACGCCCTGGACGCCCTCAGCGACGCCTGGCCCGGCCCAGGCCCCTCCTTCGCCGTCGTCACCGGCCTCAGCTGGCTCCTCTGCCTCTCCGCCCAACTCATCGCCGACCGCCCGCACCCCACCACCCCCACCCCCGAGTCCCTCCACTCCGCCATAACCCACCTCCGCCACACCCGCTGACCCTGGTTCGCCCGGGACGGGGGTCGGGGACAGCGAAGGGCCCCGCGGACGGGTGTCCGCGGGGCCCTTCGTTTGCTAGTGCCTTACTGTCAGCTGTCCTGGAGGCCGGAGGGGCCGCCGGCGATCTCGGTCAGCTCCAGGTCCGGGGTCGCCTTCTGGGTGCCGGTGAAGGTGAAGTACTCCCGCAGGCCGTCCTCGTTCACGGTGCCCTCGGGCGCTACGTCGACGAGCACGATCTGGCCGGGGCGCAGTTCCCCGAACAGGATCTTCTCCGCCAGCACGTCCTCCACGTCACGCTGGAGTGCGCGACGCAGCGGGCGAGCACCCAGGACCGGGTCGAAGCCACGCTCGGCGACCAGAGCCTTCGCCGCCGGGGTGAGCTCGATGCCCATGTCCTTGTCCTTCAGCCGCTCCTCCACCTGCGCGACCATCAGGTCGACGATCTTGACGATCTCTTCCTTGCCGTGCTGGTGGAAGACCACGATCTCGTCGACACGGTTCAGGAACTCGGGCCGGAAGTGCTGCTTGAGCTCTTCGGTCACCTTCGCCTTCATCTTCTCGTACGAACCGCCGACGTCGCTGGCCTGGGAGAAGCCGAGGCTGACGGCCTTGGCGATGTCCCGGGTCCCGAGGTTGGTGGTCATGATGATGACGGTGTTCTTGAAGTCGACCACGCGGCCCTGGGCGTCGGTCAGCCGGCCTTCGTCCAGGATCTGCAGCAGCGAGTTGAAGATGTCCGGGTGGGCCTTCTCCACCTCGTCGAACAGCACCACGCTGAACGGCTTGCGACGGACCTTCTCGGTCAGCTGGCCGCCCTCTTCGTAGCCGACGTACCCAGGAGGCGAGCCGAACAGCCGCGAGGCCGTGTGCTTCTCCGAGTACTCCGACATGTCGAGGCTGATCAGCGCGCTCTCGTCGCCGAACAGGAACTCGGTCAGCGCCTTGGACAGCTCGGTCTTACCGACACCGGACGGGCCGGCGAAGATGAACGAGCCGCTCGGCCGGCGCGGATCCTTCAGGCCCGCACGGGTCCGCCGGATCGACCGGGACAGTGCCTTCACGGCGTCGGTCTGGCCGATGTAGCGCTTGGCCAGCTCCTTCTCCATGTCCAGCAGCCGCGAGGACTCCTCCTCGGTCAGCTTGAAGACGGGGATGCCGGTCGCGGTGCTGAGCACCTCGGCGATCAGCTCCTCGTCCACCTCGGCGACGACGTCCATGTCGCCGGCCTTCCACTGCTTCTCCCGCTCGGCCTTCGCGTTGATCAGCTTCTTCTCGTCATCACGAAGAGAGGCTGCCCGCTCGAAGTCCTGGGCGTCGATCGCCGACTCCTTCTCCCGGCGGACGTTCGCGATCTTCTCGTCGAACTCCCGCAGGTCCGGCGGAGCCGTCATCCGGCGGATCCGCAACCGGGCGCCGGCCTCGTCGATCAGGTCGATCGCCTTGTCCGGCAGGAACCGGTCGGAGATGTAGCGGTCGGCCAGCTGTGCGGCGTTGACCAGGGCGGCATCGGTGATGGTCACCCGGTGGTGCGCCTCGTAGCGGTCCCGCAGGCCCTTGAGGATCTCGATCGTGTGCGCGATCGAGGGCTCGGCGACCTGGATCGGCTGGAAGCGGCGCTCCAGCGCGGCGTCCTTCTCGACGTACTTGCGGTACTCGTCGAGAGTGGTGGCGCCGATGGTCTGCAGCTCACCGCGGGCCAGCATCGGCTTCAGGATGCTCGCCGCGTCGATCGCGCCCTCGGCCGCGCCGGCCCCGACGAGGGTGTGGATCTCGTCGATGAACAGCACGATGTCGCCGCGGGTGCGGATCTCCTTGAGCACCTTCTTGAGCCGCTCCTCGAAGTCACCGCGGTAGCGCGAACCGGCTACCAGGGCGCCCAGGTCGAGGGAGTAGATCTGCTTGTCCTTGAGTGTCTCCGGCACGTCGCCACGGACGATCTGCTGGGCCAGACCCTCCACGATGGCGGTCTTACCGACACCGGGCTCACCGATCAGGACAGGGTTGTTCTTGGTCCGCCGGGACAGCACCTGCATGACCCGCTCGATCTCCATCTCGCGCCCGATCACCGGGTCGAGTTTCGATTCGCGGGCCGACTGGGTGTAGTTCCGGCCGAATTGGTCGAGCACCAAGGAGCTGCTGGGAGCACCCTCCGCAGGAGCTCCTGCGGACTGCGTCTCCTTGCCCTGGTATCCGCTCAGCAGCTGGATGACCTGCTGCCGGACCTTGTTCAGGTCCGCACCGAGCTTGACCAGGACCTGCGCGGCGACACCCTCACCCTCGCGGATGAGGCCGAGCAGGATGTGCTCGGTGCCGATGTAGTTGTGGCCCAGTTGCAGGGCCTCACGCAGGGAGAGCTCCAGAACCTTCTTGGCGCGCGGGGTGAACGGGATGTGCCCACTCGGAGCCTGCTGTCCCTGGCCGATGATCTCCTCGACCTGCGAACGGACAGCCTCCAGCGAGATACCCAGGCTCTCGAGAGCCTTGGCGGCGACACCTTCACCCTCGTGAATCAGGCCGAGCAGGATGTGCTCGGTGCCGATGTAGTTGTGGCTCAGCATCCTGGCTTCTTCTTGGGCCAGGACGACGACCCGACGGGCTCGGTCCGTAAATCGTTCAAACATCGCCAAAGCACTCCTTGCCTCAGAGGAGTCGGACGTGCCGTGTGTCCAACCCCCGTACATGCATGCTAGTCCCCGGCACCGACACGCTCGCTCTCAGCGAACACGTCACCACCTCCGTCGCGGCCTTGGAGTGGGGATCACAAGGGAACAACCTCTCCGCCCGGTCCGGTGTTCCCGGCGCGCCCGGTGTTCGCCACCAGCGAATTCGCGCCCTTTGTTGCCCGGTCAGGCAGCGTTCCGCAGATCACCCCACGCCGGTGTCCACACTGTGAAACGGCCGGAATGCGGACGGTCCCGGCGCCATCACTGGCACCGGGACCGGCAGTCTCAGGAATTACTTGGCGTCGTTGTACGCCGCGCGCACTTCGGCCGAGATGCGGCCGCGCTCGCTCACCTCGTAGCCATTCTCCTTGGCCCACGCGCGGATATCCGCGGAGTCGGTCGCGGACCGGCCCCGTCCCCGTGCGCGGCCGGCGCTGCCCCGGCGACCGGCCACCCG
>NZ_JBEXSJ010000067.1:10406-13947 GCF_040613535.1 Kribbella sp. NPDC006257 | reverse complement strand
GCCCGGGATCCGCGCGGCCCGGCGGTCGCGCCGAAGGCCGATGCCAAGACCACGTCCCGTACGACGACCGCGAGCATCTCCACGCCGGGGAACGTCACCACCAGCTCGAGCCCGTCGCTCGGGCCGGCCGGTGCCGCCGCGGCCAAGCCCTACATGGGCTGGAGCAGCTACAGCATGCAGGTGTATTCCAACGACGGTGGGAACTGGATCAACGCGGCCCAGATCATCGCCCAGTCCGACGCCATGCACCAGAAGCTCCAGCCGTTCGGCTACAAGTACATCAACATCGACGCGGCCTGGAACGGCGGCGTCGACGCCTACGGCCGGCCGGTGCCGAGCACGAAGTTGTTCCCGAACGGCTTCCAGGCGGTCATCGACCACATCCATGCGAACGGCCAGAAGGTCGGTATCTACAGCATCCCGGGCATCTCGCAGGCCGTCATGGACAAGGCCTACCCGATCTACGGACACCCCGGTTGTACGACGGCCGGCCTCGCGAAGCAGCCGCAGCAGCAGGGCGACTACTGGGGTTTCGGCTACCGGATCGACATGACGAACCCGTGCGCCCAGGCGTACATCGACTCGATCGCCGACCAGTTCGCCGCCTGGGGCATCGACTTCCTGAAGTTCGACAGCGTCACCCCGGGCTCCGGCCACAACGACCTGAGCATGGACGCCCGGGACGAGGTGGCCGGCTGGTCGAAGGCGCTGGCCCGGCACAACATCTGGCTCGAGCTCTCCTGGGCGCTCGACATCAACTACGCCGACTACTGGAAGTCAGTCGCGAACGGCTGGCGGGTCGAGTGGGACGTGGAGTGCTACTGCCCTGGTGAAGCACTCACGGCCTGGCCGAACGTCAACCGGCTCTTCCCGAAGGCGGCCGACTGGTGGCGGCACGCCGGACCGGGTGGCTGGAACGACTTCGACTCCCTCGATGTCGGCAACGGAACGATGGACGGTCTGACGAAGGACGAGCGGCGTACGGCGGCAACGCTGTGGGCGGTCTCCGCTGTCCCCTTCTACATCGGCAACGACATGACGAAGCTGGACCAGTACGGCGTGGATCTGCTGACCAACCCCGAGGTGATCGCGGTCAACCAGGCCGGGCGTCCCGCGCAGCCGGTCTCGACCAAGACCAACAAGCAGGTGTGGTACTCGCTGAACGCCGACAGCTCCTACACCGTCGCCCTGTTCAACCTCGGGGTCACCGAGGCGAACATGACGGCGAACTTCGCGGACCTCGGTCTGGACGGTTCGGCGAACGTGCGCGACCTGTGGGCGCGCAAGGAGCTCGGTCAGTTCAGCGGGAGCTACACCGCGGCCGTTGTTCCGCCGCATGGTGTCCGGCTGTTCAAGGTCACGCCGCAGAAGGGCGCCGCGATCCGCGTGAACGACGACGACCTGCGGGTCGGGTACGACGGCACGTGGACGCGCAACAACAACAACGAAGTACCGGCTGTGTCGGAGCCGCTGACGGTAGCGGTGACGGACTCCGGTACGCCGGCGCCGCCGGTGCCGTCGAACGGTGGCACTCGCACCGTCGAGCTCAACAACGACAACGCCGGCATTGTCTACACAGGTTCATGGAGTCGCAGTACGGGCCGTGGACTGGGTGACTACCAGGACGACGTCCAGTACACCGAGACCAACGGAGACGCCTTCAGCTACAGCTTCGTCGGCAACGGCGTCGACTACGTCACCGAGAAGGACCCATCGCAGGGCGAGGTGGAGATCTACGTCGACGGTGCGTTGAAGGCGACCGTGGACACGCATGCGGACTCGCGCTCCGCGCAGCAGACGGTGTTCAGCATCTCGGATCTGCCGAACGGTTCGCACACGATCCGTGGGGTGAAGAAGTCCGGGCAGTTCATGCTGGTCGACAAACTGGTGGTCCGGCAGGAGAGCCTGCTGAACCCCGGTACGGCGTCCTTCGACAAGGTGGCCCCGGCCGACGTCACCACCGAGATCGGGCGTGACCCGGGTGAGCTGGCATCCATCTCCAACGCGGGCAAGGCGCTCGTGAAGGGGACCGACTACACCACCGACGGCAAGGTCGTGACGATCAAGAGTGCCTATCTGGCGACGCAGCCGGTCGGCAGTACGAAGCTGGACTTCAGCTTCCGTGGCGACTATCGCGACGACGTGCACGCGGCGACGGCGAACGGGGCGGCGATCAACTTCGTCTTCAAGGGCGTCGGGGTCGACTGGACCACCGCGCTGGCGCCGGATCAGGGTGATGTCGATGTCTACCTCGACGGGAAGCTCGTCACCCGGGTGAACCTGCACAGTGACGCGCGGGTCACGAACAAGAAGGTGTTCACGAAGACCGGCCTGACGAACGCGCAGCACACGTTGCGGCTCGTGAAGGTCTCCGGCGACGTACTGCGGAACGACATGCTCCGCTACACGCTCGCCAAGTAGCTCCTGGGACGACGACACGGGCCGGGTGACCTTCGGATCGCCCGGCCTGTGACGTTTGATGGGCTCATGACTTCGATCTGCATTGTGACGGGTGGGGGTGGGGCCCGGATCGGCAACGGGATCTGCCGGGCGCTGGCGGCGAAGGGATGGACGGTCGTCGTCGGTGATCGGGATCTGCCGGCCGCCGAGTCGGTGGCGGCGGAGTTGCGCGGGGCGGGAGCTCACGCCGTACCGATGGCTTTGGATACCACTGATGCTTCGTCGGTGCGGGAAGTTGTTGCTGCGACGGTGGGGGAGTTCGGGCGGATCGATGCCTTGGTCAACAGTGCCGGGGTCGGGTTGCGGAAGCATGGTGCGGACGCGACGCCTGAGGAGTTCGACCAGCTGCATGCGATCAACTACCGCGGGCCGTGGACGTGCATCCGCGAGGTGCTGCCTCACATGCTGGAGAACGGCGGTGGCAGCATCGTCAACATCGGCTCAGTACACGCGGCCGGCGCCGCCGAGACCTTCACCCTGTACGCCGCAACGAAGGCTGCCTTGTCTGCGCTGACCCGGGGAATCGCCCGCGACTACGGCCTCCGAGGCATCCGCTGCAACATCGTCCACCCAGGTGCTGTGGAGGAACGCGGTGCCGAGCACCTCCTGGCAGACTTCGTCGCCACCAAACAAATGCTCCCCCACCCGGTCGAATCCATCGACATCGGCAACGCCGTCGCCTTCCTCCTCTCCGAGGACGCCCGAGCCATCACCGGCATCGACCTCTACGTAGACGCCGGCACCACCGCCATGCTCTTCGAACAGTAGCCAAGCTCTACGCGCCAACCCCCGACGTGCTGTCCAGACCCCGGGACCCCTGGGGTGGTCTGCCAGAACCGCGAACAGATCCCGGGTACCGCGGACACCAACCCGGACGAGTGGTCATGCAATAACCTCCCCCCGACCCCCGAGACGGTGTCCGCACCTCCCACGTGGCGTCCGAACCCCCGACGTGGTGTCCCACCTCCGACGTGGTGTCCCACCTCCGACGTGGTGTCCCCACCTCCGACGTGGTGTCCCGCACCTCCGACGTGGTGTCCCCACCTCCGACGTGGTGTCCCGCACCTCCGACGTGGTGTCC
>NZ_JBEXSJ010000067.1:0-10307 GCF_040613535.1 Kribbella sp. NPDC006257 | reverse complement strand
CCCACCTCCGACGTGGTGTCCCCACCTCCGACGTGGTGTCCCCACCTCCGACGTGGTGTCCCCACCTCCGACGTGGTGTCCCCACCTCCGACGTGGTGTCCCCACCTCCGACGTGGTGTCCGCACCTCCGACGTGGTGTCCCACCTCCGACGTGGAGTCCGCACCTCCGACGTGGAGTCCGGGCTCCCGAGGTGGAGTCCGGGCTCCCGAGGTGGTGTCCGAACCCCCACCGAGTTGTCCGAGGTTCGTCGGCCGGCTGGACCGCCAGGATCACGGCGTCGCCGAGTCGGTGTGCCGGAACTGCGGGCAGGTTTCGGGTACCTCGGACAGGAACTCGGGGGAGGGGTCATGCAATAACCTGCTCCCGACGTCCGGGATGATGTCCGCGCCTCCGAGGTGATGTCCGCACCTCCGCCGTGGCGTCCGAACCTCCGAGATGGTGTCCGGACTCCGACGTGGAGTCCAGGGCTCCCGAGGTGTTGTCTTGACTCCCCCGCAGGGTGTCCGAGGTTCGCCGGCCGGATCTCCAGGATGACGGCATCGCCCGAATCGGTGTGCCGGAACCGCGGGCAGGTTCCGGGTGCCTCGGACACCAACTCGGGGGAGGGGCCATGCAATAACTTGCCCCCAACCCCCGATGTGGTGTCCCAACCACCGATGCGGTGTCTCGCCCCCGATGTGGTGTCTCAACGCCCGATGTGAGGTCCACGAGGCCGGAGATGGAGTTGGAGCCCCCACGGGTGGTGCGAGGTTCGGCGGTCGTGAAGCCACCGGGCGTGAAACGTCGCGATCGAGGGGCTTAGCTCCTCCTCGCGTGGTTCCCCCATCGGCGTAACAGTGGGATGACCCCAACAGGAGGGGGTAAGCACACCGTCAACCCGACATCTCACCGGCCGCCCGGTGAGGGACTGCTCGAATCGGGGTGAAGCCGGGCGAAACCGCGGCATCGCGGAGGTGCCGGAGAGCAGCGGCCGGAACAGACCTGTGGGTCGGTGTACCGACGGAGATGAGGTAGCCGAGGGCAACTAGTGCGGTTGAGCGTGGATCGGGACTGTGTGTACGCCGTCTCGGGGTGCACTACCTGTTGTTCGGGACATCGAACCTTCAATGACCTGGTGGCGTCGGTGTCGAAGCATCCGTTGTCGGGCAAACCGGGGGGCAGGGGGGCGGGGCGGGTGTGGGGTGGGTGAGCAGCGGCGGTGAGGGTGGGCGGGAGGGCGGTGAGCTGCGGGGCGGGAGGGTAAGTGGCGGTGAGCTGGTGGGCGGGAGGGTAAGTAGGTGTCACAGAACATTGGGGTGGTCTGTCTTAGGTGGTGGTGGGTCTGGTCGGCGGAGTGTGGAGGTTGGGATGAGTGAGTCGATGGGTGAGCTTGAGGTTGAGGTGGTGGCTGAGTTGAGGGCTGCTGAGGCTGGGCAGCCGACGGGTGGGCCGGAGGAGTGGTTGGTTGATCCGGAGGATGCCGAGCGGGACGAGGTTGCGTTGCGGAGTTTGCTGGGTGCTGTCAAGGCGATGGAGGACGACTGACCGGGGGAACTGAGGTCAGCGCCAGGTGTCGCCGGAGGTGCGGGCGAAGCGGATCCAGGCGTGGCGCCATGGGATGACGGCGATGATCAGGACTACCAGGGAGCAGTTGATCAGGACCTGCTTCGTCGCGTCGTCCAGGGTGTCCGCGGCCAGGTCGGGGATGGCGACGACGCCGATCCAGAGCAGCTTCCAGGTGACCTCGAAAAGGAGGATCGGAAGCATCCGGACGGGATAGCGGAGACCGACGAACGCCAGCAGCGACATCCCGGTGAGCAGGCAAACGACGACTCCGTCCGCCACCGGCAGGGACCGACATGTCCCCGAGAACAACAGGCCACTTGACGATCGCCAGACCGACTCCCGTTAACGCGTAACCGAGGCGCATCACGGATGGTGAGGTCTGCGGTGACGGCGGGCACGTCGATGGTGGTCATGACGTCCTCCGCGTGGCTGTTCGGATGAGGAGCTGGCGGCGGACGCGGTGGAGTTGGGGCATCAGGCCGTAGATGACGATCGGTACGGCGATGGTGGCGAGGACGAAGGTGCGGACGACCGGGCCGAGCGTCCGGAGCCAGTCGCCGAGGACCAGGTTGAGGATGGTCAGGGTGGGGAAGACGGCCAGCCAGATCATCAACGCGAGCTGGTGTTTGGTGGGTGGTGCGGGGTTCATGATGGCTCCAGAGGGTTCGCGCCGCGTACGTCGTACCGGCTGTTGTCCCTAGCGTGGAGCCATCGGTGGCGCCGGCCTACCGAAGTTGCCGTTTGTGGGAAAGGGGCGTCAGATAAGGCAGTGGACGACACCTCAGCGGCGGCGATCGCCGGCGTACTCGATCAGGTTGCCGGCCGGCTCAAGCGAGTGCGGACCCGGCGCGGCTTGACGCTCGCCGAAGTCTCCGAGGCGACCGGTATCTCGAAGAGCATGATGTCGCGGCTCGAAACCGGCCAGCGAAAGCCGACCCTGGAGCTGCTCCTTTCCCTCTCGCAGACCTACCGGGTGCCGTTGGACGACCTCGTCGCGGCGCCGGAGCAGGGCGACCCGCGGGTGCATCTCAAGGCGGCGCGGGTCAAAGGCCGGACGGTGATCCCGTTGACGCGGCAGCCGGACGGGACGCAGGCGTGGAAGATCGTGATTCCGGTCGACAAGATCGATCCCGTACTACGGGCGCACGACGGGCACGAATGGATCTATGTACTGTCCGGGCGGATGCGGATCGTGATCGGCGACGAGGACTGGGTGCTCGGGCCGGGCGAGATCGCCGAGTTCCGCACCCAGGTCCCGCATTGGTTCGGCAGCACCGGCGACGCACCCGCCGAGATCCTGAGCATCTTCACCCGCCCCGGCGAACGGATGACCGTGCGGACTCCCGCGAAGGATGACCGGTGAGCAGAAGCAGGTCGTCCGGGAGTTAAGGCAGGGCGGTGCGGAGTTGGCGGCGGGAGGTGATGCCGAGCTTGGCGAAGGTCTTGCGGAGGTGCCACTCGACGGTGCGCGGGCTGATGAAGAGTTGCGCGGCGATCTCCGGATTGGTGAGGCCGTCACGGGCCAGCCCGGCGATCTGGGCCTCTTGTGCTGTGAGGTCGTTGCTGGTCTCGGGGGAGCGCTTGCGTACCGTCTCGCCGGTCGCGAGCAACTCGTGCCGGGCCCGTTCGGCGAAGGCTTCGAGGCCCATCTCGGTGAGCAGTTCGTGGGCGGTGCGGAGTTGCTCGCGGGCGTCGATGCGACGACCTTCGCGACGCAGCCATTCGCCGTACAGGAGTTGTGACCGGGCGACCTCGACGCGGAGGGTGGTCCGGCCGAGGTGCTCGATCGACTGGCGATACGCATCCTCGTCCGAGGTGAGCAACGCGCGGGCCCGGGCCTCGATGCCGCGTCCCCAGCTCGTCGGGGTGGCCGTCGTGCGTTCGCTCAGCCAGGCGAGGGTGGACTCGACCAGTTTGGTGTCGCCGGTCCGGGAGGCTGCTTCGGCGAGCTCACCGGCCACCAGTACGCCGTACCCGATGACGTCCTGCTCGAAGACGCGCAGGGCGGCGTCGCGGGCGGCGTCGTACCGGCCGAGTCCGTTGCAGAGCACGGATCTGGCGTACTGCGCGAAGGCCACCATCCGGCCCTGCTCGCGCTCGGTCGCCGCCTGGGTGGTGGCGTCGATCAGCTCGGTCGCCGACGTCTCGTTGCCGCGGAACGACTCCAGCAGGAGGATGCCGAAACCGACCTGTGGCTTGCCGGTCGCGGCCGCGATCTGGCGTTCCTCCTCGACCAGGCCGGCCGCCGCGGTCAGGTCTCCGGTCAGGGTCTGGAGGTTGGCGCGGAAGTTGAGCGCGAACTGCAACTGGACCAGGGCGCCGCTCTCGCGGGCCATCCGGTCCTGCTGGACGGCGAGCTCCAGGGCAGTGTCGGATTCCCAGAGTTCCAGCGCGATGATGCCGCTCGCGCGATTGCCGGCGAGCCAGAGCCAGCTGCTCACGTCGTCGGCGGTGAGGATCGCCTCGCGGGCGACCGCGAGAGCCTTCGACAGCTCGGGAGCTGCGGCCGCGTAGCCGTGCAGGACCCGGCGTGCGAATGCCTGGAGAAGGAGGTCGACCGGCGTACCCGTCGGGGGAGGGGCGGCTGCTGCGGCCAGCGCGAGGACGCCGGGAGCTTCCGGGCCGCTTGCCCAGATCGCGGCCGACATCGCTTCCAGATAAGCCATCCTGGCCCGGTCGGGGTCGAGCGGTTCGAGGTGCCGGGCGGAGTCGAGCAGGATCCGGGAGGCTTCGCGGGCATGTCCTTGGTCGAAGGCGATCAGGCCGCGAAGCTGTTCGGCCTCGGCGGTCCGGAGCGCGTCCGGCGGTCCGGCGGTCACACTGCCGAGGAGACTCAGGGCCGCGTCGAGCGCCCCTGAGTTGCGTTTGGCCGTCGCTGCGGCGAGCGCGCGATCGGCTCGGCGGGCCGGTTCGGGGGTCAGCTCCGCGGCCCGCTCGAGAAACGAGGCCGCGGCGTAGTAGCCACCCCGGGCCTTGGCGCGATCGGCCGACCGTTCGAGCTCGGCGGCGACCTCTTCGTCCGGGCGGGTGGTCGCCTGGGCCCGGTGCCAGGCGCGCCGGTCCGGATCGGTGCCGGCGTCGGTCACGTCGGCCAGCGCGCGGTGAGCGGCCTGGCGTTCCTGCGGCGACGCCATCCGGTACGCCGCCGAGCGCACGAGCGGGTGCCGGAACCGGACCCGCTGGCCGAGCGTGATCAGCCCGGAAGCGATCGCGGCCGTCGCCGGGTCCGCGCCGAGACCGAGTCGCTCGGCCGCGCGCCAGAGCAGGGTCGCGTCACCGAGTGGTTCGGCGGCAGCGGTCAGCAGGAGCAGCCTGGTGTCGTCGGGGAGCGGCTGCAGACGGCGTACGAAACTGTCCTCGATCCGGCCGGTCAGTGACCCGGGCGCGAGTCCGTCGGCGAGTTCCGCCGCGCTCCAGCTCTGCGGCAGTTCGAGCAGCGCCAGCGGGTTGCCGCGGGTCTCGGCCACGATCCGGTCCCGGACCCGGGGATCGATCGGCCCGGGCAGGACCGCGTCGAGTAGCGCCCGGGCATCGGTCTCGCCGAGGCCGCCGAGCTCGAGTTCGGTCAGGCCGGTCAACTCGTGCTCCAGGCCGTCGCGGACGGCGAAGATCATCACCACCGACTCGGCGGCCAGCCGGCGGGCGACGAAAGCGAGGATCCGGGCGGACATCAGGTCGAGCCACTGGGCGTCGTCGATCACGCACAGCACCGGGTGCTGGTCGGCCGCCTCCGAGAGCAGGTTCAGGACGGCGAGACCGGTCAGGAAGAGGTCCGGGGTCGGGCCGGTGAGTTGGCCGAACGCGATCCCGAGCGCGTTGTGCTGCGGTGGCGGCAGCCGGTCGATGAGGTCGAGGAACGGCTGGCAGAGCTGGTGGAGTCCGGAGTACGCGAGCTCCATCTCGGACTCGATGCCGACCGTGCGGGCGATCCGGCAGTTGTTGCTGCGGGCCACCAGCGAGTCGATCAGCGCCGACTTGCCGACGCCCGCCTCGCCCCGGAGTACGAGGACCTCGCTCCGGCCCGTCCGGGCGGCCGCGACCAGCCCCTCCAGGGTCGCCAGTTCCCGCTGCCGGCCCCGCAGTTCGATGTCGCCCACGGAGCCAGGCTATCCGCCACGCCACGACGCAAGGCCGCACCCGAGGAGCGCGTGCCCTGGCCGTGGGTATGCCAGGGTGATTCGTATGGGGACGGAGAAGGCGCATCCTGGTGAGCCGCGGTTGCCTGCGGCCGTCGGCGTGATGGTGGCGATCGGCCTGTACGCCGTACTGCCGAGTGCTCTGCAGATCGGCCCTCGGTTCGTGATCCCTGGGTTGGAGTTGTTGCTGTTCATCCCGTTGGTGCTGGCCAACCCGCGGCGGATGAGCCGGGAGAACTCGTTCCTGCGCCGGTTGTCGATCGGGCTGGTGCTGCTGATCGCGCTGTCCAACACGACGGCGCTGGTGCTGTTGATCCATTCGCTCGTCGCGGGGGACACGACGGCAGGCGGGCAGTTGCTGGCGGCCGCCGGGCAGCTGTGGCTGACGAACGTGCTGGTGTTCGCGCTGGCGTACTGGGAGCTCGATCGCGGTGGTCCGGTGACGCGGGTCCGGGTGTCGCGGCCGGGTTTGCCGGATGCCGACTTCCGGTTCCCGCAGGACGAGGATCACGACGCGATCGGCGAAGTGGCTGCCCGGTCGTCGGAGAAGTCCGGCTGGACTCCGGGCTTCGTCGACTATCTCTATGTGTCGGTCACCAACTCGTCGGCATTCAGCCCGACCGACACGATGCCGCTCACCGTCCGGGCCAAGCTGCTGATGGCAGTCGAGTCGGTGTCGGCCCTGATGACATCAGTCTTGGTCGTGTCCTTCGCCGTCGGCCTACTCCAGCACTGATGACCGAGATCGCGGTGCTGGGCGGCGGACGGATCGGCTTGCCGGCCGCAAACTAGGGTCGACGGATGGATGATGATGCGCAGCTTGTCCCGCGGATCAGTGTGCTTGCCGTCGACTGCAGCGACCCGCGCAAGCTCGGCGCCTTCTGGCAGCGGCTGATCGGCGGCACCCTCTCGGAGGACGACGATGGCGTCGTCGAACTCCGCGGCGGCCCCGTCGGCCTCGACTTCGTCCACGTCCCGGAGCCGAAACAGACCAAGAACCGCCTCCACCTCGATCTAGCGGTCCCGTACGCCGTCCGCGCCGAGGCCATCGCCCGAGCCCTCGCCCTCGGCGCCACCCGAGCCGACGACATCTACGCCGGCGGCCACTGGCAAGTCCTCCGAGACCCCGAATCCAACGAGTTCTGCCTCGTCTGGGGCGGAGGCATGTAACCGCCTCGCACCCGTGAGAGTGCTGTGAGACACCTGTGAAACGCCGTGGTCTCAGGGTTTGAAGTCAAAGACTTCTCTGGGGAGCCCATCAATGAAGCATGGACAGGTACTGCGCAGCCGCGGTGTGGTGAGGGGGATCACGTTCGTCTTCTGCCTCGCGATGCTCGCCACCGGGTGTGGTCACTCGGGCGACGGCCACGGTGGTGGTACGCCGGGGAAGCCCGCTACGGATGTCGCGACCATCATGTACGGGAGTGCGGTGAAGCCTGACCCGAACGTGAAGCTGCAACCGGACGTCGTGATCGTCGAGGGTGGCCCGAAGGCGATCCGGTCGGTCAGCGGGGACGGTGCGGTCTGGACCATCGACGGGCACGCCAAAGGTGCCGGGGATCTGCAGCCCGGCAAGATCATGTTCGCAACCAGCAAGGCGGTCGGCCGCGTGGCCGAGGTGAAGAAGGCGGGCGACGACCTGGCAGTCACGCTGTCGCCGGTCGGGCTGACAGATGTGATCAAGGACGGCGAGTTCTCGGTGGACACGGGGCTGGACCTCGGGAAGGCGCCGATCCAGGCGATACCGGAGTTGCCGGGTCAGCTGGTCGAGTCGAAGGGGGCAGGCTCACCCAGCACCGAACCAACCGCGGAACCGACCGAGCCCGAACCGACCGAGCCCGAGACAACGGAGCCGGAGCCGACCGACGAGGAAACTACGGAGCAGCCGACCGGCGAGGAGAGCGATCCGGCTGATCTGTTCTCGCCCGATGACGAAGGCGGCGGCCCGGCGGCGTCGGGTCCGCCCGCTCACCGGGTCCGGCCACAGGTGCCGGTCCGTGCCGGCGAGCCTGCCCAGGTCGTCGAGATGAAGGCTCCGGTCGTCCGGCTGCCGGCCTCCGGCTGGCCGAAGCCGATAGTGGGCGCCACCGAGAAGGTGGGCCGGGGCAACTGGGAGTTCGAGCCGTTCGCCAACCAGAAGGAGCTGGGACTGAACGCGGCGTACAAGGCGGGCAAGGACTTCAAGGGCACGATGCAGATCGCCGTCGGGCTGAACAAACCGCGGATCAAGTCCACGGTCTCCGTCGCCGGAGGCAAGCTCAACCCGGGCTGGTCGTTCACGGTCGCCGGCCTCGGCCCCCTCCGCGTCCAGTTCGGCGCCGGCAACGCGACCAAGAACGGCACCCTCAAGTTCCGCGGCGAGATCCCGGTCGAGCTGCCGGTGGAGATGCCGATGGGTGGCATTCCCTTCATCGCGGTGATCAAGTTCAAGATCATCTTCGAGACCGCCCTGGTCGGCAAGAACTCGACCATTTCGGGCAGCGGCGTGTGGAACATCGGCGGCGCGATCGGCCGGGCCGGCGGACAGACCCTGGCCCCGAAGATCAGCGTCGTGAAGAGCCTGATGGACAGCTTGAACGGCATCTCACTGGGCGGGGCCGGCATTGTCTACGGATTCGAGCTGCGCAGCCTGATCGGTATCGGGCTGCCGATGGCCTATGCGGGGCCGTACTGGAAACTGACCGTTGTCTGGGGCAACACACTCGGTGGTGCACTCGGCGGTGCGCTCAGCGATTGCAAGTCCGGAGTCTTCAACGTCAATTTCGCCGTCGGGATCGGTTCGATGATCTCCACCGAAGCGATCGACTGGTTCTCCAAGTTCCTGGGCAAGAAACCGGTGAAGTGGGATCAGGCGATCGAGTTCAAGGCCGAGGTCGTCAAGTCCGAGGACTGGCTGCCGCGGATCGCCAAATGCAAGCCTTAGCCGGAGTCGCAGTCGGGATACGACGACGGGCGGCCCGGTGGTTGGGTCACTGGTGTCTCGTGATTTGATTGCTGGCGCAGGGGAGTGGGCGGGTCCTCTAGAATGTGTTAGGTAAGGCTTGCCTAACATATGAACTGGGGATCATGAGAGACCTGCGAGTCGCCGTTGTCGGCGCCGGGCCTGCCGGGATCTATGCGGCCGATATTCTGACCAAGGAGCACGAGGGTGCTCACGTCGATCTGATCGAGCGGCTGCCGGCGCCGTTCGGGCTGGTCCGGTACGGCGTGGCGCCGGATCACCCGCGGATCAAGGAGATCATCAAGGCACTGCACCGGGTGGTCGGCCGGGACCGGATCAGGTTCCTCGGCAACGTCGAGTTCGGTGCCGACCTCAAGCTCGAGGATCTGCGCCGGCACTACGACGCGGTGATCTTCTCGACCGGAGCGATGGCCGACCGTGAGCTGGACATTCCGGGGATCGATCTCCCCGGCAGCCATGGTGCTGCGGACTTCGTCAGCTGGTACGCCGGGCATCCCGACGTACCGCGGGAGTGGCCGCTCGACGCGCGCCATGTCGCGGTGATCGGGGCCGGAAACGTCGCGCTCGACGTGGCCCGGATGCTGGCCAAGCCGGCCGACGAGCAGCTGACCACCGAGATCGCGGACAACGTCTACCAGGGCCTGAAGGCCAACCAGGCAACGGATGTGCACGTCTTCGCCCGGCGTGGTCCGGCGCAGATCAAGTTCACTCCGATGGAGCTGCGCGAGCTGTCGCACTCTCCGTCGGTCGATGTGATCGTGCACCCCGAGGGTTTCGAGATCGACGAGGCGAGCCAGCAGGCGATCAATGCCAGCAAGGGCACCCGGCTGATGGTCGACACGCTGCTGAAGTACCTCGAAGCCGAGCCGACGGGCGCCGAGCACCGGATCCACATCCACCTCTGCCACGCGCCGATCGAGGTGCTCGGGAGTGAGCGGGTCGAGGGGCTGCGGACCGAACGGACCGAGTTGCAGGGTGACGGCACGGTGAAGGGCACGGGCGAGTACGTCGATACGCCGGTGCAGGCCGTCTATCGGGCGGTCGGGTACCTGTCCTCGCACCTGCCCGGGCTCCCGTTCGATCACCAGGCCGGCGT
Source organism: Kribbella sp. NPDC006257 (assembly GCF_040613535.1). Taxonomy (NCBI): domain Bacteria; kingdom Bacillati; phylum Actinomycetota; class Actinomycetes; order Propionibacteriales; family Kribbellaceae; genus Kribbella; species Kribbella sp. NPDC006257. The sequence goes on along the minus strand of NZ_JBEXSJ010000067.1, from coordinate 567 downwards.
GATGGTCAACGAGCGCGGCCGGGTGCTCGACATGGACGACGTACCGCTGCCGGGTCTGTATGTCACCGGCTGGATCAAGTGCGGTCCGATCGGGCTGATCGGGCACACCAAGTCGGACGCGGCCGAGACGATCGCCAGCCTGCTCGCCGACCTCGACAACCTGTCGCAGCCGGAGATCACCGACCCCGACGCCATCCTCAAACACCTCGCCGACCGCAACGTCACCGTCGTCGACGCCGAGGGCTGGTCCCGCCTCGACGCCCACGAGATGTCCCTCGGTGAACCCCAGGGGCGGGAGCGCGTCAAGGTGGTCCCTCGCGACGAGATGATCCGCGCCGCCCAGCGCAACTGAACTGTGTTGTCTGCCTCGCCTCCGGCACGCCGGGCAGCCGACAGGGGCGAGCTGCCCGGCGCCGGAACCCCGCTGCATATCCGTCGAACGCCGTTATTTCGCCCGCTGACGGGCTATTAACCCGTCAGCGGGCGAAAATCATGGCAGTGGCCTCGGGTGGGGAATGGACCCGCCGATATCTGTGTTGACATGTCAACCTAGACTTTCATTGACTG
>NZ_JBEXSJ010000066.1:0-14110 GCF_040613535.1 Kribbella sp. NPDC006257 | reverse complement strand
TGTGGTGGGGGTGGCGTGGGGGCCGGTGTGGTGGGTGGGGGGATTACGGCGATGGGGGTTTCGCTGGTGGGGGTTTTGAGGGTGATGGTGCCTGGGGTGGGGGAGGAAACCGCGGTGACGGTGAAGCCGGTGGGGGTGTCCTCGACGTGGATCCACGCGGCCGATGGGTGTGCGGTGCAGGCTCGGGCGATCGGTGGGCCCTGGAGGTCGATGGTCAGGGTCGCCGCGTCGGTGAAGTCGAGGGTTGTGGTGCTGGGTTGGAGAGCGACCTCGGCCAGGGCAGCGGCAGCGGGGTCGGCGACGTAGTGGATGTCGGTTTGGGCGATCTCCACCAGCGCCTCGTAGGCACCGACCGCGGACGGCAGGTTCTCACCAAGGAGGCGGGTGCGCAGTTCGGTCACCGCGCCCAAGCGGGCGAACATGCTCGCGTCCGTCATCGCGGCCTGCAGATCCGCCGGGATCGGCATCGGCTTGATCCGGCGGCGCTTGCTCCTGGCCAGGTACAGCTCGCCCTGCATCTCCACATCGCGACTCGGCGTCTGATGCGGAGTCTGCGCGCGCACCTTGTCGAAGACGTAGTCGTACAGCTCGTTCAGCGACACCCACCCGTCCTCGTCCCGGTCCGCCTCACCAGTCGCGAGACCCTCCACCAGCGCGGTCGTGAAGACCGACGGCGAGGCGCTGCGATCATCGGCCAACCGTTCCCCCTCGAAGGCGTACTCGATCGAGCTCGACGCCGTGATCACCGCGCGGCCGCGACCGCCACCCACGCGATTGCCCGGGAAGCTGTCGGTCAGATTGACGTCGCCGGTCGACCTGACCGTCACGCCCTTGCCGAAGGCGCCGCCGTAGCAGCAGTCGAGCAGCAGCACGATGCTGCGCGACCGGCTCGCCCGCAGGCAACGCTGGACGAAGTCCGCCGAGATGGCCGTCGAGCTGAGCCGATTCGGACGCGTGTTCTGAGCAGCGAAGTACAGCTCACCCGACTCGCTCTTCAGTCCATGGCAAGAGAAGTGCAGGAGCAGTACGTCGTCCGGCTGACAGTCGGCGAGCAGGTCCTCGATGTGGGACTGGATGACATGCGCCGGCTGGTTCCGCACCGTCTGTACTTCGAACGCGCCGATCTGCTCGTCGCTGAGCACCCGGGCCAACGCCTCAGCATCAGCGGCCGGCGAACGGAGTCGCCGGAGTCCTTCGTGGTCGTACTCGTCATTGGCGACGATCAGTGCCCTACGTCGTGCGGTCATCTCACCCACCCGCTCGCGAATGCTTGTTGACGAACAAGTCGACCAGCCGGTCCTGCTCGGGCAGGCTGACCTGAGAGAGCTCGAGTACGTCGCCGTCGAGCTCGAGCCGGATGGTGCGCTTGATGCCGTCGCCGCGGCGCAGCCAGAGGCGCAGGGTGGCGATCACGCCCACGAAGCTCTGCGCCGATTGGTGCAGCGTGACCACCAGCCCACCGATCGCGCCGGCGTCGATCGCGCGCGTGCCCGGCGGTGGTGCACCCGCCTGCAGCGCGGTGACGTCTCCGACGTCGAGTTGCAGCAGCTCCCGGCGCAGATACCTGGTCAGCGTGTCCAGCCGCTCGGCATCTGCTCCGGACTCGGACAGTTGAACCCGCAGTTCGTTAGTCATCCCAACCCCTTCCACGGACAGCAACTAGTAGTGGCGGTTCGTGGTGACCAGATACATGCGCGGGATGCAGCATGATGTTCGGGCAGGGAATCGAGTGGAAGGTGCGGGTGATGTCAGCAGTCGAGGATGCGCTGGACCGGGCGTATCGGGAGTGCTGGTCCACCGTGCTGGCCTCGACCGTGCGGCTGACCCGGGACCTCGACCTGGCCGAGGACTGCACCCAGGATGCCTTCGTCCAGGCCTTGAAGACCTGGACGGACGGGATCCCGGCAAACCCCGGCGGATGGTTGACGACAGTCGCCCGCCGGCTGGCGCTCGACCGCCTCAGGCGGGAGACGACGCTCCGGCGGAAGCTCCCGCTGCTGGTCGAAGAACCGGGGGAGCCTGGGGAGCAGCCGACGGACCTCCTCCGGCTGGTGTTCACCTGTTGCCACCCCGCGCTCGCCCGTGACTCACAGGTGGCATTGACCCTGCGGCTGATCTGCGGTCTCACCACTCGTGAGGTGGCAGCCGGCTTGCTGATCAGCGAGGCGACAGCGGCCGCGCGAATCACCAGGGCGAAGAAGAAGATCGCGGCCGCGGGTATCCCGTACCGGATCCCGGCCGACGAGGAGCTGTCCGAGCGACTGGACGTAGTACTGACTGTTGTGCAGTTGGCTTATACGGCTGGGCATGTTGCGGCGGGGCCTGAGTTGACCCGGGCTGATCTGACCGGGCGGGCGCTCGAGTTGGCCGGGCTGTTGGTGCGGCTGATGCCGGACGAGCCGGAACCTCAAGCCCTGCTGGGGTTGCTGCAGATGATGCAAGCTCGCGGTGATGCCCGGGTCAGTGAGGACGGCGAGCTGGTGCTGCTGGCGGATCAGGATCGCTCGCGCTGGGACGTGCGCCTGCTGGCAGAGGGAGTGTCGCGAGCGACGGCCGCGCTGCAGCAAGGGCACGGCAGGTTTGCGTTGCAAGCAGCGATCGCCGGGCTGCATGTGACGGCGCCGTCGTGGGAGAAGACGGACTGGCATCAAGTGGTCCGGATGTACGACGCGATGCTGGTCAGCTGGCCGTCGCCGATCGTCGCCCTGAACCGGGCCGCCGCGGTCAGCCTCGTCCCGGGCGCCGACCTGACCGCGGTCCTCGCCGAACTCGATGCCCTGGGCAAGGAGCCGGCCCTCAAGTCCTACGCCTACCTGCCCGCCACCCGAGCCGACGTGCTGGCCCGGCTGGACCGCAAGGAGGCCGCGATCGCGGCGTACGACGAAGCCATCGCGCTCACTGCCAATGGCCCTGAGCAACGATTCCTGCGCCGCCGCCGCGCTGCCCTCACGGCAACGTAGGTTGGGGGCATGGCGAGCTATCAAGACTTCCCCGCCGAACTGCAGACCGAGCGACTGCGCATGCGACGCTGGCGTCCGTCCGATGCGGAGAACTACCGCGGGCTCTGGCTCGAGCGGGATCCCCGGGCGCGGCACCGGGTCGGTCCGGACGGACGGCCGACGGTCGAGGAGATGCGCGAGCGGCTGGTGACGAATCCGCTGGGTGCCGCTGAAGGACTGGGGTTGCTGCCGATCGAGCGGCGCGACACCGGCGAGTTCATCGGGTACTGCGGGCTGACGGTCGGCCAAGCCACGTTCGACGAGCCGGAGATCGCCTATGAGCTGGCCCAGCGAGCTCATGGGCACGGGTTTGCCACCGAGGCAGCCGCCGCCGTGCTCGAGGCGGCGATACGAACCGGACGCGAGCGGTTGTGGGCGACCGTCCGGGACTGGAACACCCCGTCGTTCCGCGTCCTGGAGAAGCTTGGCTTCACCCGCAGCGATCGCGTGGATGTCGATCCCGAACGCGGCGACTCGATCTGGATGACCCGCGACCTCACCCGGCCGGTGAGCTGATGGAGTTCTTCCAGCACTACGCGCAAGGACCGATCGAGGTGATCGGACGCGGGATGGAAGGCATCGTCTACGACCTCGGTGGGGATCTCGTCGGCAAGAGCTGGTTCAACCGATCGGCCGCGGAGGTTGAGCCGCTCCGGGCATTCCTGACCGAGGTGAGCAGTCAGCGGCTGCCCTTGAGCACGCCCGAGATCCAGGCAGTGGGCGAAGTCGACGGGCGAGCCGTCAGTGTCGAAAAGAGGTTGGCCGGTACGCCGTTGCGCGACGCCATCGAGTCGGGAAGGGTCAGCCGGGACCAGGGGCTCGATCTTTTCGTCGAGCTGGTCACAGCCCTCGGCACGACCTCCGCCAGCGCGGCAAGCAGAGCCATGCCGGTCGTCGAAGAACAGCTGCCCCTTTACAGCACGGCAGAGACCTCCTGGGGTGAAGCACTAGCTGATCTCGTACTACGGCGAGCGGCCGTCTCCCGGAAGCTACTCGCGGAGGACGTGCCCGGATTTGACGATGTCGTCACCAGCGTCGTCGAACGCCTGAAGGAAATCGTCGTCGACCAACTGAGCATCGTCCACGGCGACATCTGTCAACCGAACGTGCTGGTTGGCGAAGGCACCGCCCTGCTCGACTGGGGATTCTTCAGCACTGCTGGAGACAACACCTTCGACGCGGCGACCGCAGCCGGATTCTTCGACATGTACGGACCGGACGCCGAAACCCTCGATGCGGAGTTGCTCGATCGCTTCGAGGACCTAGGGCACTCGCGGGAGCGGATGAAGCTCTACCGCGCTGCCTACGCCATCATCACGGCGACGATCTACCACTCGACCACCAGGGACGGTCACTATCACTGGTGTCTTCGCCACCTCAGATGACTGGGTTGCCGTCGCGCAGTTGGTGCAGGGTGGTGGGCTCGGCGAGGATGGCCGGCAGCCGCCGTCGATTGAGTGGGCTGACGAGGTCGCCGAGTTCGTCGGCGGCGTACCAGGCGAGGCCGAGGATCTCGAAGCCGTCCGGCCGCAGGGTGTCGATCAACGACGGGTCGTGGACGCCGCCGTCGTACAGGATCTCGATCGCGTCGCCCCAGCCCTCCCAGCGCGGCAACCAGTCAATCGCCAGAACGCCGGCCAGCGGTAGCGCGATGCCGAGTTCCTCCTCCATCTCCCGGAGCGCGCCGGTCGCGGGGTCCTCGTCCGGTTCGACCACGCCGCCGGGCAGTTCGAGATCGCGCTTGTAGCCGACCTTGCAGAGCAACACGCGGCCGCCGGTGTCGCGGACCACCACGTGCGCGATCACCCGCTTCTTCGGCAGCACCGAGTCCATCAGTGCGGTCCACCCGGTCACCGTGTCGGCGCGCGGGTCGTCCCGGCGCAGGCCGTAGATCGCCAGGTCGCGGCGTTCGCCTTGCAGTGTCGCGCCGCCGCGGAGCAACCCCTCGCGCCGGAAGCCGGAGCGGATCGCGACCCGTGACGACGCGCGGTTCTCCGGATCCACCTCGACCTGGAGCCGTTCCAGCCCGAGGTCACCGAAGGCGTACACGACCAGGAGTTGCACGGCGCGCCGGGCGATCCGTCGGCCGCGGTACGGCTTGAAGGTCGACCAGGTGATGGTGCCGACGCCTTCTGCCGTACGGCGTACAGCGACCGTCCCGACCGGTCCGGAGACGCCGGCCAGTTCGACGACGAACGCGACCAGTGACCGATCTTCGGCGTACAAGCGGTGCCAGCGCTCGACCCCCGCGGCCAGCCCGTCACGCGGAGTGACCCCGTCGAGGTCGAACCAGCGGACGATCTCGTCGTCGGTCAGCCCGTGCGCGGTCTCGACGTCCTCCGCGCGCCACGGACGCAGCGTCAACTCGCCATCGGTCAACGTCGGTTGCGGCGGCACACCAGTCACCCCACGAACGCTACCTGCCGCCACCACGGGCCCGCTCGCCGGGGAGATTCGCAACCTTCGGCTCCTCGGCTGCATCGAGCCTCCTGACGAAGGGAATGCCGATGAGGAGATCGATCGCGGTCGGGTGTGGGGTACTGCTCCTTGCCGGGTGGCAGGTGCCGTCGGCCAGTGCTGCGGTGAGCGGTGTGCAAGTCGCCTGGGTGGACGCGACGCATGCGAAGGTCCGGATCACGTGGAGCGAGAGCACTCCGTCGGCCAACACGTTGGCGCTCGAGACAGACGGTGGCGGAGAGCCGCTGTCGCTCGGGTCGGTGCCGGTCGGTGCGCCGAACGAGTTGCTGGTCAACACCAGCTATCTCGGCTACACCAACTATCCCGATGTGTCGCGTGTCGTGGTGAGCGATCCAGCGGGCGGTTCGGCGAGTTCGGTTGGCTTCGACCGGTACTCGCGGCCCGGGGGTGGGCCGAACTTCAGCTTTGCGCCGCAAGGTGGAGTGAAGTGGGACTTCTACCCGGATCCCTACGGAGATTCCACGCCGAACGATCCGCTGGACGTGACCGGCGGCACGAAGTACACCGTACGGCTGCGGTATGACAAGCAGCCGCATGTCTACGGCGACTGTGGCGAGGTCCTGTTGCCGGCGAGCACCGCTACCAACGGGGTGATCCCGGACAACGGCCAGCCGGCTGCGGTAGCCGTTCTGACCTCCAACGAGTGGAATCCGAAGCCCAGGGGTGACGACGGATCCGCCATCACCACCACCAGTCTGACGATCGCGGCACCGACGGTCACGGCGTACGGAACGCCGTTGACCCTGACCGGCACCGGGGCCTACCACGACGTCCTCGAGGGCGGCACGGTCGTCTGCCGGCAACGCGCCTACCCCCTGGCCAGCGTCCTGGTCGCGCTGCAAGGCAGGAACAGCCCGACCAGTGCTTGGTATGTCGTCGGCAGCACGCAGATGGACGGCACCGGCAAGTACAGCTTCTCGCTGCCGAACCCGGGTGCGCGCGAGTATCGCGTCGTCTACACCACCACGGCTGGTGGCGCCAACGCCATCATGGTCGGCGCGACCACCGTGACCAAGGCGGTCAAGGCGACCACCAGAGTGATGTCGGCGAAGTTCATCTCGCCAGTGATCACCTATGGCACCAAGCCACAGGCCTACCTGTGGGTGGATCCGGCCAACACACAACGCGCTGCCCTGCAGTTCAAGAACGCAAGCGGGGTCTGGCAGGGGGTCAGCTACAAGACCCTGTACGCCGGTAAGGGGCTGCTGCAGTTCTCCTGGTCCAAGCGGGGAGCGACCCAGTTCCGCTGGTATGTCCCGGCCAGCACCCACAACAGCTTGCCCGTGGCTGCTGTCTACAGCGGCGTCTTCACCCTGACCGTCCGTTAGCCGAAAGGAACCGTCATGCTGACGCAGTCGATAGCAGCGCTGCTCCTGTTGAGCAGCGGAGTCACCCCGCCCAACCCAGGCACCCACAAGATCCTGGCGGCTGACGTCCGGATCGCCTGGTCCGACACCACCCACACGAAGGTCGCCATCAGCTGGACCGAAACGACGCCGGCGCCGAACACCATCGTGCTGCAGCGGGACGGCTTCGACGACGTACGGCTCGGCACCACCGCGATCGGCGCCCCGAACCAGTTGGTCGTCGACGCCCCGACCCTGGTGGCCAGCAACAATCCCGGCGAGGTCGCGAGGATCGTGGTCGACGAGCCGACCGGGGAACAAGGGCGTTCGGTCGGATTCGACCGCTTCATCCCCGGTGTCGTCGATCCTGATCTGGCGGTGACGGCCGATGGTGGGGTGCGATGGTCGATACCGCCGATCACTGCTCCGGACACGACGCCGAACGACCCGCTCGACCTGGACCAGCCCGCGCGCTACAAAATGACCTTGCGACTGAACGAGCTACCGCACACGGAGATGGACTGCGGTGAGGTGACGTTGCCCAGTACCACCGAGCCGACCGGCGTTATCGCGAACAGGAACAAGCCCTACGACCTGTTCCTCGACACGCTCAACGAGTGGGCTCCGGGCGGGCTCCACGGTGGTTTCGGCGGCTACGCGCATGTGTCGACGACCGGCCTGACCCTGACCGCGCCCAGTACGTCGGCGTACGGTGTGCCGATCAGCCTGACCGGAACGCTCTCGGGTCGCACCATCTACGAGTCCGGTCACCCGCCGGCCTGCCAGGAGACGGATAGCGGCATCGGCAGCGGAGAACTGGTCACCTTGCAAGGGCGCAATACGACCACCGGTCCGTGGTACGTCATCGGGAGCACCCATACGGTTGCCGGCGGCAAGTACACGTTCACGATGAACAATCCCGGTGCTCGGGAGTATCGCACGGTCGTACCGAATGTGAACGGCCAGGGCAGCGCGAGGTACGGCAGCACCACAGCATCGAAGCTGGTCAGAGCGACGACCCGGGTGATGTCCGCCAAGTTCATCACGCCCACGATCAGCTACGGCACCCAGCCGCAGGCCTACCTGTGGGTCGACCCGCCCAACGCGCAACGGGCCGCCCTGCAGTTCAAGAACGCCAGCGGTGCCTGGCAGGGCGTCGCCTACAAGACCCTGTACGCCGGTAAGGGGCTGCTCCAGTTCCCCTGGAACCGGCGCGGCGTCACCCAGTTCCGCTGGTATATCCCGGCCAGCACCCACAACAGCCTCCCCGTGGCTGCGGTCTACAGCGGAGCGTTCTCGCTGACCGTGCGATAACTTTCTGGCCGGTCCCTGCATCAAGGTTTTCGACACAACGTCGAAACGAACTGGGGACGCGAAAGATGTTGAAGAAGGCAATGACTGCGGCGGCCGTGATCGCGGCGGCCGGTGCGCTCGGCGTACCGGCCGCTCACGCTGCCACCAGCACCATCGGATCGGTGAGCGTGGCGTGGACCGACGCCACGCACAGCAAGGTCCGGATCAGCTGGACCGAGACGGCGCCGGTGGCGAACACGATCTCGATCACCTTCAGCTCGTTGGTCGAGCCGGTCGGCAGCACCACCGCCGACGGGGCGAACGAGTTGGTGGTGTCGCCGTCGGCGCTCTACCCGAGCTCCGACCTGACAGAGGCGAAGATCGTGGTCGAGGGAGCGGCCGGCGAGCAAGCGAGCTCGGTGGGCTTCGACCGGTACTTCCCATTCGGGCGGATCACCGGGCTGAGCTTCACCGCCGGCAACGCGGTGCAGTACTCGATGGCGCCTGCCGTGACCGACACCACGCCCAACGACCCGCTGGATGTCAGCACACCGGCGCAGTGGCTGCCGGTCCTGACCCTGAAGCAGCAGCCGGGCACGATCGACCAGTGCGGCGAGATCACCCTGCCGGTGAGCAGTTCGCCGACAAGCACGGTGGCCAACCAGAACAAGCCCTACTCGCTCAGCGTCACCGCGGTGAACGAGTGGTCCACCGGCCGACGTGAAGGGTACGGCGGCAACGTCCAGACCACGGCGATCGCCATGTCGACCGCACTCAGCGGCACGGTGACGACGAAAGCCATCTTCCAGACCGGCATGCCGCCGGCCTGCTACGAGACCAGCTTCCCGGGCGCCAACGAACCGGTGATCCTGCACGCGCGTAAGAACGCGACCAGCCCCTGGTACGTCGTCGGCAGCATGCGCACCGGCAACGACGGCAAGTTCACCTTCAAGGTCACCCCGGCCGGCCGCCAGTTCCGCGCGGTGGTCGTCAACTCCACCTTCACCGGCGACGGGCCGACCGCGAAGTACGGCTTCACCACCGCCGCTCGTAGCTGACGGGTCCGGGCGGTGTCGACCAGGTCAACACCGCCCGGTCACCTGTACTACGGGGTGTGGCGGAACCAGATGGTGCCGAGCGGGGGCACCGAGATCTCGGCGCTACTCGCCATGCCGTGCCAGCCTTCGCCGTTCGCCTCCACGCCGCCGAAGTTGCCGACGCCGGAGCCGCCGTAGTCACCGGCGTCGGTGTTGACGAGCTCTTCCCAGTGGCCTTCGAACGGAAGGCCGAGACGGTAGCCGTGGTGCGGGATCGCGGAGAAATTGGTGACGCAGGCCAGCGTGGGCTCTCCTTCGTCGCCGTACCGGACGAAGGAGAAGACGTTGTTGCCGGCGTCGTTGGCGTCGATCCAGGAGAACTTGTCGGACGCGTGGTCGGTCGCCCACAGCGCCTTCGTGCCGCGGTAGTTGCCGTTCAGGTCCTTGACCAGCTGCTGTAGACCCCGGTGATCGGAGTGGTCGAGCAGCCACCAGTCGAGTTCGCCCTTCTCGGACCACTCGGACTCCTGGCCGAACTCGCAGCCCATGAACAGCAACTGCTTGCCCGGGTGTGCCCACTGCAGTGCCAGGAATGCCCGCACGTTCGCGAGCTGCTGCCACCGGTCACCTGGCATCTTGCGGAGCAGTGAGCCCTTGCCGTGCACGACCTCGTCATGCGAGATCGGCAGCACGAAGTTCTCGGAGTACGCGTACATCATCGAGAACGTCATCTCGCTGTGGTGGTACTGCCGGTAGATCGGCTCGTGCTCCAGGTAGCGCAGCGAGTCGTTCATCCAGCCCATGTTCCACTTGAAGCCGAAGCCGAGACCGCCCAGATGCGTCGCGCGGGTGACACCCGGCCATGAGGTGGACTCCTCGGCGACGGTGATCACACCGGGGACACGCTTGTAGAGGGTCGCGTTCATCTCCTGCAGGAACGAGACCGCCTCGAGGTTCTCCCGGCCGCCGTACTGGTTCGGCACCCACTGGCCCTCTTCGCGGGAGTAGTCCAGGTAGAGCATCGAGGCGACCGCGTCGACGCGCAGACCGTCGATGTGGAACTCCTCGGCCCAGTAGACCGCGTTAGCGACCAGGAAGTTCCGCACCTGCGGCCGGCCGAAGTCGAACACCAGCGTGCCCCAGTCGGGCTGTTCGCCGCGGCGCGGATCCGGGTGCTCGTACAGCGGCGTACCGTCGAAACGTGCCAGCGCCCAGGCGTCCTTGGGGAAATGCGCCGGCACCCAGTCGACCAGGACACCGATGCCGGCCTGGTGCAGCTTGTCGATCAGTGCGCGGAAGTCGTCCGGGTCGCCGAACCGGGAGGTCGGTGCGAAGTACGACGTGACCTGGTAGCCCCAGGAACCGCCGAACGGGTGCTCCATCACCGGCATCAGCTCGACATGGGTGAAGCCCATCTCGTTGACATAGGCAACGAGTTCGTCGGCGAGTTCGCGGTACGACTTGCCCTTGCGCCAGGAACCCAGGTGCACCTCGTAGACGCTCATCGGCTCCGCGTACGCCTGGGAGGCGGCGCGCCGGTCGATCCAGGCCGCGTCGTTCCACTCGTAGGTCGACTCGTGCACCACCGAGGCGTTCGCGGGTGGCGTCTCGGCCAGGTTGGCCATCGGGTCGGCCTTCTGCCGCCAGACCCCATCGCGGCCGCAGATGTCGAACTTGTACCGGGTCCCTGGGCCGACGCCGGGGACGAAGAGTTCCCAGACACCCGACGAGCCCATCGTGCGCATCGGGTGCGCGCGGCCGTCCCAGAAGTTGAAGTCGGCGGTCAGCCGGATGCCCTGCGCGTTCGGGGCCCAGACGGCGAACGACGTACCGGTCACGGATCCGGCCGGACCGTCGTAGCGGCGGACGTGCGCGCCGAGGACGGTCCACAGCTGCTCGTGCCGGCCTTCGCCGATCAGGTGCAGGTCCATCTCGCCGAGGGACGGCAGGTAGCGGTACGGGTCGTCGACCTCGACCGCGGGGCCGTCGGTGTAGGTGATCTCGAGGCGGTAGTCCGGCACCTTGTCGACGTCCAGTACGCCGACCCAGATGCCCTCGAACTCGTGCACCAGCTCGACCCGTTGGTCGTCGAAGACCGCGGTCACCGACTGCGCGAACGGCCGCAGCACGCGCAGCGTCACGGCACCGTCGCCGAGATGCGGACCGAGCACCTGGTGCGGATCGTGGTACGTCCCGCTCACCACTCGTTCCAGCACCTGACGTTCCACCGGTACTGCGACCAGCCCGACCGGCAGGTCGGCCGGCTCGACGACTGTGCGATCTGGCTCGCTCATCACCTCGGAAACCGGCGCGTCCACCTCGGTGTCCCGCTCACTCGAATCCATACACCCCATCCTGCCCGATCAATCAGACATCTTCTGCACCCCGTACCCGAAGCCCACAGCCCTACACAACTAGCTGTCAGCGGCTTCGAGTTGTTGCCGTAGGGCGGTGAGCCGGTTGGTGTAGCGGGGCCAGGCGAAGCCGGTGGTGGTGGCGTCGGCGGTGGCTTCGGCGACGAGGGTGGTGGCGAGGACTCGATCGCCTTGGGCGAAGGCCAGGGCTGCGGCGATCGTGCGGGCGGCGAGCCAGGGGGTGCTGTGCTCGGGAGCGTCGGCGAAGACGGCCTCCAGCAAGCTCGCGGCCTCGTCGAGTTCGCCTTCGAGGATCAGGACGTCGGCCAGGTCGATGTGCGCCATGGTGATGCCGGCGTTGTCGGCGACGGCGTACTCGACGGCTGCCCGCAGGTGTTTCTCCGCGTCGCCGAATGCACCCCTCGCCAGCGAGACCGAGGCCCGGATCACGTCGTTCAGCGGCAGGATCTGCCGATCGTCGAGGCGCCGCGCGTAATGGTCCGATTCGGCGGCCGCATCGAGTGCTTCGTCCAGTTTGCCCATAGCGACCAGAGCACCGGCGAGATTGCTCAGTCCACGGGACAGCCCGTGCTCGTCGCCGTATGCACGATCGGCCGTGTTGCCGATGTCGTACTGCTCCTTGGCGAGATCAGGACGCCCGGTGTACAGGTACAGCGTGCCGAGCGCGTCCGTGAACGCGTACAACCGCCGCTCGTGCCCAGGCGCCTTGCTGGCAAGCTCTTTACCGGCCAGCAATGGACCGAAGGCATCCCGCAGAGCGCCGCGTTCGATCTCGACGATGCCGCGGTAGTAGAGCACGGTCAGTGTCAGCGTGTCGTCGTCCAGCGACTTGAGCTGCTCCTCGGCCTCGGAGAGCTTGGCCGCCGCCTCCTCGAACCGGCCGAGCATGGTGAGGACGAAGCCGTGGTTGCTCAATGCGGTGACCCGCTCGACCGGCGTCGCGGCGTCGACGCCGGAGAGGGCCTCGAAATGGCGCGCCGCTTCGGCGTACCAGCCGCGGATCAGCCAGGGAGTGTGCAGCGAGAGGGCGAGTCGCAGGCCGGTGACTGCCCGTTCGGTGCCGGGCGCCTGGTCGAGGGCGTCCAGCAGGTTCGGCCATTCGGCGAAGACCGCGGACACCGATTCGGCACTCGCGAAGTCGTCGTCGCCCTGGCCGGTCTGGTGCACGAAGCCGACCGCCCAGTCCAGCTCGGCTGCCTGCGCGACGGTCGTCTCACCGACCTCCTCGAGCTTGCTCAACGCATACTCGCGGACCGTTTCGAGCATCCGGAACCTTCGCCCGTTCACGGCCTCCACAGTCAACAGGCTCCGGTCGGCAAGCTCGGTCAACGCCGGCGCGACGTCCCGCGGATCGAGCGCGACCTGCTCGGCCATCTCCAACGTGAACCCGCCCGGGAAGATCGCCACCCGGCGCAGTACTGCGCGCTCCGCGTCCGCGAGCAGCTGGTGACTCCAGTCCAATGCCGCGACCAAGCTCGTATGACGGGCCTGCGCATCCCGCGATCCCGCGACCAGCAAGCGCATCTTGTCGGTCAGCCGATCGGCTAGTTGCGGCACGGTCAAGGTCCGGGTGAGACCGGCCGCGAGTTCGATCCCGAGCGGCAACCGGTCGACGGCGGAGCAGATCGCCGCGACCTGTTCGGGATCGGCGCCCTGGGCGTCGGCCGCGCACCGCTCGGTGAACAGCTGGGCCGCGGCCATCGCATCGAGCGGTCCCATCGGGCGCAGCTCTTCGGCGTCGAGCTGCAGCGGCCGTTGCGAGGTGACCAAGATCGTCAGGGAGGTGGTCCTGCGGAGCAATCCCGCCACGACCTCCGCGGCCTGCTCGACCAGGTGCTCGGCGTTGTCGAGGACCAGCACCGAGCCGTCCAGCGCCGCCGCCGCGGCACCCAGCGGATCCGGTCCACTCGGGTCGTCGCCGGCGATCGCTTCCAGTACGGCGCTGTCGCGGTGCAGCGGTGCGAGTTCCACGACCCGCAGCGGCCGTCCGGTGGTGGCAATCAGCCGGGCCGCCTCGAGCGACAACCGGGACTTGCCGCTCCCCGGACCACCGATCAGCGTGACCAGACCGGGCTCGGCCAACCGGGCGACCAGCGAGGTCAGCTCGCTCTGCCGGCCGACGAAGCTGGTCAGCGGCGACGGCAGGTCGACCGGCGGGGCCACCTCGACGACGACCCGGGCCGGTTCGGTCGCGGGCAGCAGCAGCGCCGGATCCTGGCGGAGCAGCCGGAGCTCCATCTCCGCGGTGTCGGGAGCGGGATCCACTCCGAGCTCATCCGCGAGCCGCGTGCGGAGCCTGGCCAGCCGGCTCAGCGCGTCGGCCTGCCGGCCGGTCCGGTACAAGGCCAGCGCCAGCAGGCACCAGAGCCGTTCGTGCAAAGGGTTCTCGGCCGCCAGGGTCTCGAGTTCGCGGCCGGCCTCGGCGGCCGCGCCGAGCGCGAGATCGGCATCGAGCCGTTCCACCTGCAGGTCGAGTCGCCAGGAATCGAGCTGCTCGCCTTCGACCGCGGCGTACGGGACGGCGCGCAGATCGGCGAGCGACGGGCCGCGCCACTGCGCGAGCGCGTCGCGGGCCGCGGCGC
>NZ_JBEXSJ010000065.1:0-17597 GCF_040613535.1 Kribbella sp. NPDC006257 | reverse complement strand
TCGCCGCCCCCCCCCGCCCCCCCCCCCCGCCCCCGCCCCCCCCCCCGCCGCGCCCGGCCCCGCGCTCGCGCTCGCGGGCGCGGTCGCGGCCCGCCCCCGCCACCCCCCCCCCCCCCGGGGTAGCGCGGGACCGTAGTACGTCATGTTGCGATCAGACGGTCGGGTAACCCGGCGCCGCCGGCGGCGCGCCACGCTCGGCAGCCTTCGGGTCCGGACCGTACTGGTTGTCCCCGACAACACCCTCGGTCGCGTAGAACACGATCAGGATGATCGCGCCGACACAAGGCACGAGGCCGATCAGGTACCACCAGCCACTGTGGTTGGTGTCGTGCAGCCGGCGCCACGTCACGCCGAGATGCGGCAGCAGGGTGCCGAGCACGTAGAGGCCGGCGAGCACGCCGTTGGTGTTGATCACGATATCGATCACGTACAACACGGCGACGATCACGACGTTGAAGAGCTGGAACATCCAGAACTCTTGGCGCCGCGCGCGGCCGCTGAAATCGACGTACCGCTTGAGAACATCTGTGTACCACTGCATTGCTTGCTCCGATGGTCGAAGGTGAAACGCTGACCGAGCCTGTCGGAACCCATCGGGTTCGTCAATGCAACTTTTCGCTTTGGTGACCACACCGCAACCTGACGCGCCGTAGTCCAAGCACACTTCAGCTATTCGGAACCGGTTTCGCCTGCGTGACCCGCCACAACCGGCGCGGCTCGGGGCCTTCCTGGTAGGCGTCGACGCCGCCCAGCTCCCACCGCTCGGCCAGCTCGTGGACCAGGTCGAGATCGAAGAAGCGGCCCGCGAAACCGTCCCTCGCGTAGAGCCCGTCGCCGATCTCCGTGCACTTCGGCAGGCAGGGGTCGTCGGTAGACCAAACGGTGTAGACGAACAGCCCGCCGGGGCGCAGCACCCGGTGGATCTCGTTCATCAGCGACCGCAGCTCGGTCCGCGAGAACGCCATGTTCAGCAGGACATTCGCGTAGACCGCGTTGACCGTGGCGTCGGCCGGCGGCAGCGGATCGCGGACGTCGTGCAGCGCCGCCGTCACCCGGTCGTCCAGGCCGTCGCGTTGTGCGTCCAGCCGCAACTGGTGCAGCGCCGCCTCACTGAAGTCGGTGGCGTGCACGCTGAATCCCTGCCTGGCAAGGTAAAGCGCGTCCCGGCCCTGGCCGGCGCCGAGCTCGAGCACGTCGTCGATGCCGGCCGCCTCGAACAGCCGCACGGTCCACCGCGCCGCCGCCGACGGCTCCGCGCCGTGCAGCCGCGGGTTCCCGGCGTACGCCGTCTCCCACCGATCCTGTTGAGCCCTTGCGAGCTCGATGTGTCCAGTCTTCATCTTGCTCCCCGTGGTCGTCAGCCGGTCTGGACGACCGGCTGACCCGCAGCAGCCTACGCGACGAATTGAGTAGACGTACTCAGGCGCCGTCTCGTTCCAGCTTCGATAGTGAGAAGGACACCCGAGGAGGACGCCGGATGACCGCCAACCTGCGCTGCCCCGTCTGCCAGACGGACCTACTACTCAACGTAACGATCCCCCAGTCCCAAGTTGCCCCCGGCCCCTTCCCCCACCCACAGCCGGCACCACCGATGCCCCCACTTCCGGACAACCGGATGTATCAGGGCACCTACCCGCCGCCACCACACCGTGGTATCCAGCCCGCGGCGACCTTGCCACCTGGCCGGCCGGCGGCGCGTAGTACGGGCTTTCTCCCGCCGGCTCCCCCGCTTGCTCGACCGCGACGGCGGCGTGAAGCACGCCCGCCCCGGAGGTTGAGTCCGCAGGGAACCTTGCTCGCGCTGGGCGTGCTGCTTCTGCTCGCCGCCGGCGTGACCTTCCTCGCGGTCAACTGGGACAGCCTGTCGGTCTCCATCCAGGCCTCGATCATGGCGACGCTCGCCGCCCTCGCCCTCGCCGGCTCCGTCCCCGCTAGCCGCAAGAACCTCGCCGGCACCGCCGAGGCGCTCGCCCTGCTCGGCGGCGGCCTGCTGATCGTCGACCTGTTCGGCGCCCGCGAACTCGGCCTGGTCTCCGACGCGACCATCAGCGAAACCCGGTACGCCGCCCTCTCCTTCGCGATCGTTGCCTCGATCAACCTTCTGATGACCCGGATCGCGCCGAGTGTCAAGACCTTCGGCCTCACCGCCGTGATCGCCGGCCAACTCCCGCTGACGCTGTTCCTGGTCAACCACGTCAGCATCGCCGTCTACCTGCTCGGCCTCGTCGTCCAGGTAGTCGTCACCGTCCTGTGGACGAATACGAGCACGCGCCTGCTCAAGATCACCGGCGGCATCTGCGGCGCCTTCTTCCTCTCGATCGTCTTGTTCGTCGGCACCTTCCGCGTACTCCTCGGCCTGCTTGCTGCCCATTCCTCCAGCTGGGCAGACTTCGCCGACGAACTCTTCGACGGCCCCATCACCGCCTTCGGCCCGGTCCTCGCCACCGCCGCCGTCGTCTGCCTGGCCACCGTGGCCGGAACAGTTCTCTCCCGCAAGACAGCGCTCTCTGCCTCTCTCCCGCCGAACACCATCGAGTACATCTGTAGCGCCTCCGGCGCCTTCGTCATCGCGGTCCTGCTGCCGCAGATCCCAGTCGTCGACCGCTGGTCAGCCACCGCCGCAGCCACTGGCCTGGGCCTCGCGGTGATCCTTCGACCCCGGCGTACAGGCCTTCTCACCTTCGTACTACGAATCGCCGCCGTGATCGTTGCCTCAGTCAACCTCGTGGTCTGCGCAGGACTCGCCGACCTGCAGCAGCTCGGTCTGATCTCGGCCATCATCGCCGGTCTCGCAATGCTGGCCGCCTGGCGTAAGCACGTGACGCTGACCGCCGCCACCTGGATCGCAGGATTCGGCGCCCAGCTCGCGATCCTCTTCGGTACCGCGGACGGCCTCCTCAGCACCTGGACCGGCGGCGTCGCGCTTGCTGTCGTCGGCGCGATCCTGGTCGGCTTCGCCTGCGTCTCGATCGGAAAGCCCCACGAGTCTGCTCTCCTGCTCACCGCCTTGTCCGCAGTCATCGTCGCGGAGCTCGTCATCTTGGCGGTCTCCCCCGCCACCGGAACAGGCGTCGTACTGACCATCGCGGCCGCGCCGTTGGTCGCCTACGGCATGCAGCCACGACGTCGCGACGCCCTCCTGGTGGCGGGCACCGTGCTCGTCATCGCCAACACTGCATTCGTCCTCGGCGCCGGCGCGGCCACCCTCGAATGGTTCACCCTGCCGCCGGCCGTGGTGATGCTGGCGATCGGACTGCTCCGCTGGCGGGACCAGCCCAGCTGGGTCTACCTCGGCCCCGGCCTGCTGCTCGGCCTGGTCCCGTCCGCATTGGTTGCCAACAGCAACCATGACTTCCTGCGCAGCACCTTCGTGGTGGCTGCCGCCGTCGCCGTGATGGTGATCGGCACCCGCTTCTCGCTACAGGCTCCGTTCGTGATCGGCGCGACCGTGCTGGCCAAGATCGGGCTGTGGCAGTTCCTCGAGGTCGCGCCGCTCATCCCCCGCTGGATCACCCTCGGTGCCGCTGGTGCCATCCTGCTCGCCGTCGGCGCCACCTACGAGCGCCGGCTCCAGAACGCCAAGCAGGCCGCCCGCTGGATCTCGGCCCTGCACTGAGCCACTCGCGGCGGCCGTCACAGGGCAGCGGCCGCCGCGAGTCGTTTCGTTGCCCCCTGTTGTTCCGCATACTGGTGTCACCGGACACGTGAGGCGCGGGGGGCGAATGGTCGACCAGTACGACGAACCAGAATCTTCCGACGGGCAGATCCTGGAGGCCAGACTCCTGAAGCTGCGGATGCGCGACGGCCTCGTCGCGGCCCGTCTGCGAGGAGCCGGCCGGGAACTCGCCGCACCGCTGCTCCGGCTGCCGGCCGTCCAGGGCGATGCCGAGGCTGCCGTCAACCTGGTCGGCGACTGCGTCCGCCGGATGACCATCGGCACCCATCAGATCGTCGCCGACGCGACCCTCGCCCTCGGCCTGTTCGCCGATTCCTACGCGGCCAACGGCGTCCCGCAGAAGGTGATCGACGACCTCCGCTCCGATGCCCTCGGCCGCCGCCGGCTCGCGCTGCTGAACCATTGGCATCGATTGCACGAGTCGCTCAGCTTCACCTCCGGCCCACCACCCAGCGACCGCACGTTGCGGGAAACGGTCGAGGCCCGGGTGCTGCGTGAACTCGCCTATGCCCTGGTCAGTCCGCTGCCGCCGACGGTTCTGCTCCCGGCCGACGAGCCGGTCACCCCTCAGATCCAGCACACCTCCGGCCGGGTGATCGTGGTCGGCGGTGCCGTGATGGACGCGATCTTCCGGACCAAGATGATCCCGGCACACGAGACCTCCGGGATCGCCCACGACTTCACCCTGACCCCCGGCGGCAAAGGGCTCTGGCAGGCGGTCGCCGCCGCCAAACTCGGCCTGGACGTCTCGCTGATCGCCGCCATCGGTGACGACCGCTTCGGCCGCGACATCCTGGCCTACCTGCGGGCCGAGAACGTCGACACCTCCTTGATCAAGGTGGTCCGGGGCGCCCGGACCCCGTTCACCGGCGTCGTCGAACTGGACCTCGGTGACAGCATCGCGCTGATCTGGCGCAACGACCAGGTGGTCAAGCTGGAGGTCGGCGACATCGAGGCCAAGGCGGACCAGCTGACCGGCTGCGACGCGCTCCTGCTCACCTTCGAGGTCCCCCGCGAAACCACCCAGCGGACCCTCGCCCTGGCGCACACCGATCCGGACACCCGGCCGCTGGTCATCGTCACCTCGGGCCAGCCGTACCCCGACGAGGGCATCTCGCGGGCCTCGCTCCAGCTGATCGACTACCTGGTCTCGCACGCCTGGGAGCTGGAGAAGTACAGCCCACCGGACCTGCAGCGGTTCAACCCCGACCGGGTCGGCGAACACCTGCTCTCCCGCGGTGTCGAGACCCTCTGCCTGCTCGGCAACGGCGGCGGCACCATCTACTCCGACACCGACGCCGGCACCTTCCGCCTCTCCAGCGTCTCGTCCCTCTACCGCGAGGTCTCCACCGTCCGCGACGCCTTCTGCGCAGCCCTGGCCGCCCGGCTCCTCGAGAACAACCGCACCTTCACCCGCGAGGTCGCCCACTGGGCCACCGCGGCGATGGCCTCCACCGCCGAATCCTTCGGCCAACCCGACTCCCTCCCCACCCGCGACCGCATCGAGAAGCGCCTCAAAACCCTCATGTGACGGCAGCCTGCCAATTGGCGGGCGTCCCGCGGACCGGCCGGCCTACCGGCCTTCGCCTATTTGTCCGTACATGCGGCCGATAGGCGATCCGGTCTGCGCGCCGGCCGCCAATAATCACGGATTGACGGTCAATTGCCGTGGCCCATGCTGGGATCACCAAGGCAAGACGGAAGCCCAACGAAGTGCGACCGCCACGAAAGCTCAACGAGAGAAGACCTATCAGCCGCGAAAGCGAGGGATCCCAATGTCACCCAACGACACCCTGGTATTCATCCTGATAGCGCTGGCCGTCGTCCTGCTGGTCAAGTTCCGCAAACTGGTCACGACCGCCCTGATCGTGGCGGCGGCAACAGCCTTCTTCTACGGCGTCTACAAGGTCCCGACCGTCCTGAACGAGATCTTCGACGTCACCAACTTGCACTGACAGGCATCATCCACCGAGCCGGAGAAGGACAGTGGCGGACCACGACTACGAATCACCTGACGCGTTGATCCTGGTTCATGTGCTGGAGAAACTCCGCGCACGCGACGGCCTGACTCTCGCCCGGCTGCAGACGGGCCGAGAGGAGGCCGCGTCCCTCCTCCGGCTGCACGCCACCCAACGCTTCGCCGACGTCGATCAGGTCTCGCTGCCCGCCGCGGTCATCGGCGTCGTCTCGCACTGCGTCCTCGAAACCATCGACGGAACCCAGCGAATCGTCGCCGACGCCATCCTCGCGCTCGGTCTCTTTGCCGATGAGTACCGACAGCACGGGATCGAAGACCGCATCGTCCAAGCCCTTCGATCCAACTCGCTGGGTGTCCGCCGGACCGCCCTGCTCACCAACTGGCGAAGCCTCCATGCGGCACTGGGTCTGCCGCCGGGCGAACCGCCGAGCGACCGGACGCTGCGCGGCACGATCGAACATGACGTACTCCGGGAGCTCGCCTGCCAATTGGTCCGGCGCGAGGTCAACTCGGTCGGCTCGCGCAACGCGATGCGGCCGGCCCGCGGACCGGCGTACGAGACGCGTTCGAGGACGGCCGCGGTGAACGGTGCTGTGCCCCGGTCGACAGGCCGGGTGATCGTGATCGGCGGCGCGGTCATGGACGCCACCTTCCGGACCAGGAACCTTCCCGCACGGGAGACCTCGAGCGAGGCTTACGGTTTCGATCTCTCCCCCGGCGGCAAGGGCGTCTCGCAGGCGGTGGCAGCCGCCCGGCTCGGCCTGAACGTGCGGCTCATCGCAGCCGTCGCCGACGACCGCTTCGGACAGGAGATCACCGAGTATCTCCGCGACGAGGGTGTCGACATCTCACTGCTGAAGGTGATCCCGCAGGCAAGGACCCCGTTCACCGGCGTCATCGAGCTGGAGCTGGGTGACAGCATTGCGGTCAATTGGCGAAACCAGCAGGAGGTCCGGCTCGATCCCGGCGACATCGACGCCCTGGCCGATGAGCTGATCGACTGCGACGCCGTCCTGGTCACCTTCGAGGCACCGCGTGAGACCGTGCAGCACGCCCTCGGAGCGATCCACTCGGCGGACGACAATCGGCCACTCGTCATCGTCACCCCCGGTCAGCCGTACCAGGACGCCGCCTTGGCCCGCCGTTCGCTCGCTCAGATCGACTTCCTGGTCGCACATCCGTGGGAACTCGCCGGCTACTCGCCGCGCGGCGGGGAGAGATTCGACCCGGACCCGGTCGCCCGTCACCTCCTCGCCTGCGGAGTCGATAACCTCTGCCTGCTCGTGAACGGCGGGTGCACCGTCTACAACGCCACCGGGCTCGAGACGTTCAGCGTGCCGGGCTTCCCGTCGATCTACAGAGAATCCTCGGCCGCTCGGGACGCCTTCTGTGCGGGCCTTGCCGCCCAACTGATCGACCACGCCGGCAAGTTCGACGAACAGATCGCACTCTGGGCCACGGCAGCCATGTCCTGCGCCACCGCCGACTTCCCGCTGTCCAATTCGATGCCCGACCGCCGTCGGGTCGACGCCCTGCTCAGCCGCTCCCGCTTCCTCGTCAAGCCGCAGTAGTTCTCAGCGTCGCAGCGGAACCAGTTCTTCCGTCACTGCCTCGGTCGCCCCGTCGATCCGGCAACAGAAAATGCTCGACGGCTGCAGCCTGACCGCACTCGGTGTCACCTCGATGCCGAACTCCACGGCGATCTGCGCCAGATTGGCCGTTCCGAACCGCTCACGGAGTTGCCGCGGGCTGACGTAGTTGCCGTCCAAGTAGAGGTACGGACGAGGGCTGATCCGCATCCACTCCTTCCAGTTGGCTCCCTTGTAGCTGATCCCGTTGAAGCCGACGTTCGGATCGACGGCAGTCGTCAGCAGCTTGGCGGTCGGCTCATCCGTGCTCATGGCCCTTCTGACCTTCGCCAGCAGAAAGGAAGTCGCGTTCCGCGGAGCAACACCGAAGGAGTACATCCTGGAGACATCCCAGACGTTCTCCGGAAGGATGCCGAACCGGCGAAGCAGCTGCTTCGCGACCGGCTTCCACTGCAACGGCGAGATACTGCACACACTGACCGGCCGGCCGTGGACGGGATCCAGCAAGGCGAAGTTCTTCGAGTCCTTCCGCGCATTCTTCAGGTAGTGCAGATTCGCGAAGATGTCGTTCGCCTCGGAGGGGCCGTAGTTCTCCACGAACACGAGATTCTTCGCTTCGGCGAACCCATCGGTCGGGATCAGGCCGCGCACCCGCGTCTCGTCGGCGTGCAGCTCGTCGGCCCGCCGGTCGAGTTCCGTGTCGACCTCTTCCCACGACAGCGCACCATCCGCGGCCGCCACCCGCGGTAGATGGAGGAGCGTGCGCGTACGCAATGAGCGCCAGTCGAGACCAGCAGCCTTGGCCTTCTGCTTGGTTCGCTCGATGAACAGCGGATCAGGCACCGAGACATCATCCGACTCCGGCCGGAGGCAAGCAGCGAGCGTCGTCAACGACAACCCGATCGCCTCCTGTCTGACCTTTCAACCGGTCAGGCGCGAGGCAAACGCTACCTGAGTCGTCAGCCGGTTGGCGCGGACAGCGTGGCGAGCTCGGGTTCCGCGACCGGGGCGGTCAGCTGCCGGAGCGTTTCGAAGCGTTCCCA
Organism: Kribbella sp. NPDC006257; assembly: GCF_040613535.1. Classification (NCBI taxonomy): domain Bacteria; kingdom Bacillati; phylum Actinomycetota; class Actinomycetes; order Propionibacteriales; family Kribbellaceae; genus Kribbella; species Kribbella sp. NPDC006257. The sequence goes on along the minus strand of NZ_JBEXSJ010000065.1, from coordinate 9,311 downwards.
GACATGGTCTTCGCTCAGCTCGTCGAACGACCGGCGGCTGTCGGCGCGGTACTCGATCAGTCGATCCATCAACCGGTCGTGCCGTTCGAACAGGACAGGGGTGTCGTGCAGGACCTTGAACTGGTCGCAGGTCACGTCGACCACCAACCGTTCGGCGGAGCTGCCGAACTCGAGCCAGCAGTGGAACTCGAACGTCTCACCGGTGCCGCCGTCGACGACGTCGCCGTAGCAATACGTTGCCTCGGTCATGGACCGGAACCGCTCGCCCAGCTTCCACAGGATCCAAGCGGAACTGACACCGCATTGCCCGCGGGAAATCGGCCGGCCGGCCGACGGCTCGCCGAGGTAGCTCGGATGAATCGTTGCGTCGGACCAGACCGCGGCCAGCTGCTGCCGATAGCCGAGCAGCAGCCGGTACAGGTCTTCGTCGGCCACGAGGGGGTCTCTTTCTGCGGAGTCGGCGCTCATGACGCCGGGGACCCCATCACATCGATCTGCGCCATACAGGCGTCATACTCCTCAAACGAAGAAGGTAGCTCTCGGTGGCATCCTAGCTACCCGCGGTTGATCGTCCGCAGCGGCCCCCCGATGACGGATGCGTTATTCCACCGCCCCGGCGTACCGCTCCGCAAGGACAAAAGAGGACATTTTGCGATAAATCCGGCCAGCTCAGTTTCCGGTCGGCCAGCGGCGGGTAGGCGGCTGCCCTTCGATGCCCCACAAGGGGTTCGGCATCCGGCCGGTGACGGGGACCGGGGGGCGGGTGTCGAGGTCGGCGTAGCCGGAGGTCAGGCGGTAGCCGTTGAGGGGGTAGCGGGCGAAGGTTTCGCCGAGCAGGGCGGTGCCGGCCAGGCGGTCGGCGTACTGGGGGAAGGTTTCGGTGTAGAGCTCGATCTCGCCGCGGAGTTGGGACCAGAGGTGGCCGGGCGGGAGGAGGGAGGCATCGGTGAGGATGGCGTCCAGAGGGCCTAGGACGCCGAGGAAGAGGGCATCGACGAGGTATTGGCGGAGGATGTGCCAGGGCTTGCGTGGGAGGACCCGATGGTGGCTGTCGGGTTCGATGCCGCGGGCCGGGATCGGGTCGGTGGAGACGTTGATGTCGTCGACCAGGTCCTTCACGACGATGCGGGCCGGGCGTCCGTCGGGGCCGCAGATGACGGCGAGGTTCTCGCCGTGCGGGTTCACCGTGATGCCGTAGTGGTGCATGAGGTGCAGCAGCGGTCGCATCAGGGCGGACAGCAGATCCCCGACCCAGGTCGAGGCATCGGACTCCCCGATCAACGCAGCCACCAACGGCTCCCCCGCGACATCACGATGCAGTACTGCGGCCAGCGGCCAAACACTTTCGCCAGGCTGCAGCCGTGGCTCCACCGACTCCCGCCAAATGCACCCGAGTGTCTCGGTCCACTGATAGGGCACTCCCGGCGAGAAGGACAACTGCGGATGCCGCACGGTCACCGATGCGACCTCGCCCAACAGCTCGGTCCCCAGCCGCCCCAGCACCTCGTCGCGATCCCACAGCCCGCGCAACCACTGCGTCACGAGCGGAGCCGCCAGTGTGCAGTGCTCCGGTATCCCCCGATACACAGAAGTGTTCAGGATCTTCAGCGGCAACTTCACCTGGTACCGCTCCAAGGACGACACGTTCACCATCGTCCGGATCGACTGTGTCGGCAGGTACTCGTCCGGCCCTTCCCCGAGAACCACGATCTCCCCGCTAGCCAGCTCACGAGCCCACTGCGTCCGTACTACGTGGTCGAGTTGCCACGGATGACAGGGCAACCAGACGTAGGCATCCGGGTCGTCCAGCCGGCTACGGAACTCCTCCAACGAGGACCCGAGCTCCTGTCCGACAACAGCGTGCTCCGACAAAGACGGCGTACCGCGGAACTCCGCTAGCCCTCGCCGTACGGCCAGCCAGACCAAGCGGAGCGGCGTACGGGCCTCTGGGGTGTAGAGAGCGCTGTCTGCGGCAGAGAAACCCAAGCGGCCCTTGTTGGCGACCAGCAACGGATGGCCGGTCAGATGCCCTTCCAGGCCGGTGTGATGAAGCTCGAGCAAGGAAGCATTCGACACAGCTGAGGAACCCATCCGTACGTCGGCAGCCAGCGTGCTCGACAGCTCGGCGACGTAACCGGCCACGGTAGAACCAGGGAGATTGAGCAAGGAAGCAGCGTCGACCAGGAACTGCACCGGGTCGTCGCAGACCTCGCTCTCGTCATTGCCGAGAATGCCCGAGGTGGTACGCCGCACTGAGCCAGGCACAACCCGGTAGCTCCCGAAAGAGCCACGGCTATAAGCAAACGTGTACGTCACACCGCCAAGTTCCAAGCGATCGTCGACGGGTCGCAGCAATTCCTCCGTGCACAGCTGCGAGATCAGTTTCGCCAGCAGCTCTGAAGACTTCGACGGCCAGCTCATCCGGGAATGGTGAAGCTGGTGAAGGCGGTGGACTTCGGCAACCGGTAGACCTCACGCCCGGCAATGCTGTTGAGGATGGTGGCGTTGCGGATGGCACCGATCCCAAGATCCGGCGCGGCCACCCCGTGGCTGTGCAGATCGGCATTCGCTACGAACAGCCGACCTTCCAGAACGGAAGAGGCGACACTGTGATCCCTGTTGACCACCCAGCGCCCAGCAGCGTCGCGCTGCACCAGAGGATCGACAGCCGTCAGGAAGGGCAATGGTCGATTGCGATATCCCGTGGCTGCGACAACGACATCGGTGACGTGCTCGAAGCACCGTCCGCTGTCCGTATGACGCAACCGCAACTCCACACCATCCGCGCGAGCCACAGCACTTTCAACGGCTACGCCAACGCGCAGCTCGATTGGTGGCGCCAGGGAAGTCCCCAGGTCTCGCTGGTAGAGCACGTCGTGGATGTCTTCCAGCGTGTCCGAGGAGATCCCCTTGTAGTGCCGCCACTGATCCTTGACCAGCTTGTCGCGCACAGGCTCGTCCAGTGCATGGAAGTAGTCCACGTACGACGGAGTCGTCATCTCCAGCACCAGCTTGGAGTAGTCCAGTGGCGTGAAGGCCGCAGTACGAGTCAGCCAGCCCACTGCCGGCTTCTCTGCACGCAGCAGGTCCAGTACGCACTCCGCACCGGACTGTCCGGACCCGACCACTGTGACTCGCCCTGCCTGCAGCAGCTCGTCGCGGCGGAACAGGTAGTCAGCAGAGTGCAGCAAGCGCTCCGGCGGCAGGTCGGCCAGCGCAGCGGGCACCAACGGCTCCGACCCGACACCAAGAACCACGTGCCGAGCCTTGAAGACAGATGTCGTCCCTGCGTGCTCCACCGTCAGCACAAAGGCGTCACCGTCCCACTCGACAGCAGTGACATGGTGACCGAAACGCACCGAGTCCAACTGAGCAACACACCACCGGAGATAAGCCTCGTACTCTCTGCGCGTCGGGTGGAACTTCTCCCGCACGTAGAACTGGTAGAGCCGGTCGTTGTCCCGCAGGTACGACAGGAACGACAGCGGATGAGCGGGCTCGACCAGGCTGACCAGGTCCGCCATGAACGACACCTGCAGCATGGCGTCGTCGAACATCAGCCCGCGATGCCAAGTGAACTCAGGCCGGCTGTCCAGCACCGTCAGTTGCAGGTCGTCCACCGTCGAGCCCAGCGCCGCCAGGCCGAGGTTGAACGGCCCACAGCCGATCGCGATCACGTCGTATGTCATCTCACGCCTCTCTGCCGCGCACCAGCAGATGCGCTCGTTTCTCAGGTAGCTCCAGCTCCGCCTGCCGAACGAATCCCGCAGCTTCGAAGGCACGCACCGACGGAACGTTCAGCACGGACGGCTCGGCCACCACCCGGTCGCACAACGGATCGGCCCGGAACAAAGCATCTGCCAGCGCCCGGATCAGCCGCCGGCCGAGACCTCGCCCGACAAAGCTGGTGTCACCGATCGCGAGGTGCATACCCCAGTCATGCTCCTGCCACACGTAGTACTCCGCCAGGCGGTCGTAGCGGACCCGGTACAGCTCGACGTACGCCAGCTCAACTCCGTCCAGCACAGTCATGCACGGAATCGTGTGCTCCCCCGCTGCCAGCCGCGAGATCTCCTCGACCCACCGCGACTCCGGCCAGTCCTGCTCCCACCACGGGAGAATGTGCGGCCGGGTCATCCAGCTAGCGACCAGCGCCGCATCATCAAGAGCCGCAGGCCTCAGGTCGAAGCCGTCGTCGAGATGGAGCAACGGGGCAAGCTCACACCTCACTGCTGCCCCAGCCGCAGCGGGTTGGGGATGTCCAGATAGACCGACTGCGCGTCCAGTGGAGCCACCACCTCGTCGATACCGCGCAGCCGCGTCATCATGTTCGCCTTGCACGGCAGCTGGTCCGCTGACAACCACCGCTGCGCCAGCCGATCACCATCAGGCCCAGCAGCCTTCAACAACGGCAGCGCCAAGGACAACCGATCCCGTACGACGGCCAGCAGGTCGTCCTCATCCGCAAGGCCATCAACACCCAGGCACCCCACGACAGCCAGCGCCTGATTGTGCAACAGGTAGTAGGTCAGCCGGTCGTCCACAATCGCGTCATTGACCACAGCGAGCGTGGACTCCGAGAGACCAGTCACCGACAACAGGTCATGCAGGTACGACGAGGCAAGGTAGTAGCCCTGGTTGTCGCGATAAGCACCACCAGTGATCTGACCGGAGTCGTTCAGCCGGATCAATGTGTTCTGCTGATGCGCCTCCAACCCAATACCGGTCTCTGCATAGAGATGCAGCATCGGCACCAGCACCTGGTCGACATACGACGCCACCCAGCCAGCAGGATCAGCAGCAGCCAGATCACTCAGCCGGGATCGGTAGCCAGGCCGAGGAGCCACCAGGCCTGCCAGGCACGCGTAGTCGTCAACACCAGAAGGAACTTCCCGTACTGCGACGTCGAGCCCAGTCAACGTCGGCCCACCCTCATCGAGCGCCACCCACGCCGGGTCCCGGACGATAGAGAACTGCGGATGGGCGCTCGCAGTACCGGCGTTGTAAGCCGCGTCGAGTAGCCGGTTGATCTCCAGACCACGACGAAGCTCTGTCCGCGTGGACTCCCGCCGGGAGTTGGTGATGCGCAGACCGAGCGACAGCTTCAGCATCACCGGCAGGTCCGGGTGATACACGGTCCGGAGGGACGAGGTCGGATACCACTGAGCACCCAGCGCTCCGAGAGGCTTCACTCGGCCTTCAGCAATCAACCGAGCTACCCGCGGTCGCGCGGCAACCGCCTCCGCTTGCCACGGGTGCGCAGGAATCAGCACTGTGCCCTCGGCAGGCGTGATGCCGGCCAGCGCAGCCATCAACTGCAGAGCGTCCAGTCCCTGCAGCGATGGCGCGCCGGACACGTGGTCCGACGACACCAGCTCGGCGTCGGCTTCGAACCAGTGCACCGCGAAGCGGCCACCGAGCTCCGGCGAGTACGCCGTCAGCTCGGCACCGCTCAGTCCGTCCCGGCTCTTCGGCGCCGGGTGGTTCAGATGACCGAACAGCAGCGCCTGCTCGGTCTCCAGGAAACGTCCCGGCCCGCGCTCACCGTGGTCGGCGGTGAACAGCTCAACGTTGCGCACCGACTCCGCAGTACGGGCTGCCAGGTCGTCGATCTCGTCCGGGTCCGCGTCGGCCGACAGCAGTCGCACCAGGTCTTCCGGCGCGACCGGCGAGCCGTCCGCCAGGACGTCGGTGAAGGTGTGCAGCCCGGTTCGCGACGCGTGCTGCACGACGGCCGTCACGCCCCCGACGTCCAGCTTCAGCGGGCCGGGCGAGACCTGCACCGACCTCTCCCGGGTGTAGCACCGCAGAATCGCGTTCAGGTGTGCCTCGACCGCCACCGATGTTGTCACGCAGCTCCCCCTCTGTTCGGCAAAACGTCTTCGTCGGCCAGGACTTCGTGGCCGGCGGCCACGACCTGGTCGAGCAATCTCTCGATATCCGGCTGCGTCGTGTTCGGGTTCAGCAGCGTGAGCTTCAACGCCACCACCGCCGGTCCACCGGCGCGTGCCGGCACCCGGGTCCGCCCGATCAGCGCCCGGCCCGAGGTCAGCAGCCGGCGCCGTACCTCACCCTGCACGGCATCCAGGTCCACCGCCGCCGGTCCGGTCACCCGGAACACGACCGTGGTCAGCGTCACCGGCGCCAGCAACTCAAGGTTGCTATCGGCAACGATCCTGGCCGCGGCGGCCTCCGCGAGCTCGTGACAGGCATCGAGCATCTTGCCCAGTCCGGCCCGGCCGTACGCCGTCAACGTGGTCGCGACCTTCACCGCGTCCGGCCGACGCGTCGTCTGCAGGCTACGACCGAGCAGGCCGTCCAGTCCGGAGTCCACGTCGTCGGCCGGGTTCAGATAGTCCACCGACCGGCCGAACGAGGCGAACCGATTCCGGTCCGCCACCAGCAGCACGCTCGTCGCGGCCGGCTGCCAGCCGATCTTGTGCAGATCCAGCGTCACCGAGTCCGCGACCGGCAACTCGGCGAGCAGTGGAGCCAGCCGATCCGAGAACAAAGCGCCGAACCCGTACGCCGCGTCGACGTGCACCCAAGCGCCATAGGCCCGCGCCAGCGAGGCGATCGCGGCAATCGGGTCCACCGACCCGTAGTCCGTAGTACCGGCCGTCGCCACCACGGCGACCGGCGTCCGGCCCGGCTTGGCCAGCTCGGCTTCCAGCAGGTCGAGCCGCATCCGGAAGTCGTCGTCGCACGCGATCGGGATGACCGCTTCCTCGCCGAGCCCGAGGGCCGCGCACGCGCGCTGGATCGAGAAGTGCGCGAGCTCCGAGCAGAACACGACCGGCTGCGCGAGCCTCTGTACGCCGTACCGCCGGGCGTCGATACCGGTCCGGCCCGCTGCGCTGTCCCGCGCGATCAGCAGGGCGAGCAGGTTGGAGATCGAGCCGCCCGGGGTGAGGACACCATCCGCGTCGGGCCCGAAACCGGCCAGGCCGGCCAGTGACCGGACCACCCACTGCTCGATCGCGAGCGTCGCCGGACCGGAGTCATAGGTGTCCATCGACGCATTGCTCGCCGACGCCAGCGCGTCCGCATCGACCGCGACCTGCAGCACCGGCGGCTGTAGATGAGCAGCGGCATGCGGATGACTGAGGTCGATGCCTTCGGTAGCGAGCAGGCCCGCGATCAGATCCAGGGCCGCCGACTCCCCGACGCCCGTCGACGGCAGCCGTGGCTCGCCCAGCACCGCCGCGACCCGGCCGAGCACCTCGCCCGGCGCGCCGGCCGGCAACGGCCCCCGCTCCGGATCGGTGACCGTGGAGGCGAGTGGCCACTGGGCGGTCAGTGGTGGCAGCGCGATCAGAGGGGCGGGTTGAGGCATGCCGGATCTCCTGAGGAAAGTTGTTCAGTAAGGCAACCCTTACTAAGGCATGCCTAACTTACCCATCCCCTGCCGGGCAACGCCAATCGGGGTCCGGAGTCAGCGGCCGTACGGCGTGCGGGTCAGGATGAAGGTGGCGACATTCAGATGGCTGATCTCGTCGCCGTCGCGGACGACCCGTAGGCGCTCCCCCGCGAAGTACCCGTCCCGGCCGCGGTAGAGATCCGGGCCGATCGGTGAGAAGCGCGAGTTCATCGCGCCGGACAGCTGCAGGATCCCGGTCACGGCGCTGAACGTCAGCGGCGTGTTGCCCCAGTACCAATGCCCGAGCAGCTCCTCGCCCTGGGCCAGCTCCACCTCCGGCACCCACTCCGGCGGCAAGGCCGGCTCGTACGACGCCACGATCCGCATCAGGTCCAGCGGCACCGACGCACACCGCCCGTACGTCGCGTTCGCCAGCGTCACCCCACCGATCCGGCGAACCCGGTCGACGAACAGCCCGGCGACGAAGCCCGGCATCGACCCGGTGTGCCCGACGAACAGGTGCGGGTCATCGGCGTGCAACCGCAGCCCCAGCCCGTACGACGCGGTCAGTGCCTCGCGCGGATCGGCTGCCGCCGGCGCCGCCATCTCGTCGATCGTGTCCCGGCTGAGGATGTCGTAGCCGGGGTCGATCCAGAACGCAGCGTACTTCGCCAGGTCCTCGATCGTGCTCCACAGCTGCCCGGCCGGAGCCATCGCACCGGCGTCGTAGGCCGGCTCATGCTCGAGTCGCCCACTGAACGGGTGCACCGAGAAGCCTTGCGCAGCAGGGCGGACCGGGAAGTACGTCGTACGGCGCATCTCCAGGGGGTCGAGGATCCGGGCCGCGACCAGCTCCATCCAGGGCTCGCCGCGGAGTCTGGCGACCACCTCGCCGAGCAGGCCGTAGCCGAGGTTGGAGTAGTGATGCCTGCGATCCGGTTTACCGGCCGCCTGGGCCTCGTCCATCCCTGCCGTCAGAGCCTCGAAGGAGACGCCAGGGTTGCGTTCCCACCAGTCGCCCTCGGGCTCGGCGTTCATCCCACCCGAGTGCGCCAGCAGCTGCCGGATCGTCAGGTCGCCGTACGCGATCCCCGGAAGATGCTTGCCTACGGCATCGTTCAGCGAGAGCAGTCCGTCGTCGCGGCACTGCATGACCAGGATCGCGGTCATCGTCTTCGTGATCGAGCCGATCCGGTACTGCACGTCCGGCCCGACCGTCAGCCCGTCCGTGGTGGCGAACTGCCCTCGCGAACCGGTCCACGCCAGCGCGCCGTCCTGCAGCACCCCGGCCGTGATCGACGGCAACTTCCACTCACTCTGAGCCGCCGCAACCTCGGCGTACAGGGCAGCAGCAGTATCGGGGCGCAAAGTCACTCGAAGCTCCAGTGCAGGTGTTGGGCAGACCAGCCTATGCGACCCAGTCCGCCGCCCCGGGATCCGGCTGCCCGTTGGGGTCGAAGAGTCTGCGCCCCGGCCTGACCCGGTGACCGGCGAACCGCAGCGAGCCGTCGGCTTTACTCGTCGGGGAGGTGAAGACCACTTGGCCGACAGGGAACTGCGGGTGCTGCTGGCCGACGCGCATCCAGTTGTCCGCAGCGGCCTTCGTGCTGTCCTCGAGACGGTGCCGCTCCTCGACGTCGTAGCGGAGGCGGATTCGGCCGGCGCCACCACCCGCGCGGTGCTGCTGCACCACCCGGATGTCGTCGTCCTGGACCTCGACCTGGGCGAGCGCACGGTCGCGGAGGTACTGCGGTCCGCACCGCGCACCCGGGTGCTGGTGTTCACGATGACGGACCGGGACGCCTCGATCGTCGCCGCGCTCCGCGCCGGGGCACTGGGGTACGTGCTCAAAGATGCGGCGCACGACAGCATCGTCCGCGCGATCCGCGGGGTCGCCGCCGGTGAGGCCGTGCTGGGGCCGACCGTCGCGCGCCGGCTCGGTGGGCTGGTC
>NZ_JBEXSJ010000064.1:0-22665 GCF_040613535.1 Kribbella sp. NPDC006257 | reverse complement strand
GCCTTCTGCGCGAACCCACGGTTCCAGGGGTTATCCCCTCAAACTGTGGGTTGGCCTCAGGTATCCACATGGGCAACCCACAGTTTGAGGGGATAACCCCCGAAACTGTGGGTTCGCCGCGGGCGACTTGGTGCGTCAGCTCTTGGCTGCCTTGGCGAAGTCTGTGGTGTAGGTCTTGGTGATGTCGATGGTGTCTTTCTTGGGTTTGACGGCGGGGGAGAATTTGCCGAGGACTGCGAGGGCGTTCTTGGCGCCGGCTTCGTCCATGATGCCGGTGGCGTTGAACATGCCCTTGGAGTCGGTGATCGACTTGATATAGAGGTCCTTGTCGGTGCCGGCGTAGTCGGCGGGCATCTTGGCTGCGATGGCAGCCGCGTCGTTGCTGGTGATGAAGCCGAGCGTCTTAACGAAAGCATTGGCAAGCTTCTGTACGACGTCCTTGTGCGAGGCAACGTAGTCGCACGACATGTAGAGCGAGCTCGCCGGATACAACCCACCGAGCGCCGCCTTCGTCCCCTCCTCCGTCCGCAGATCGAGCAGGATCTTGCCGTCGCCCGTCTTGGTCAGCCGCGCGACGGTCGGGTCCGTCGTCATCCCCGCGTCGATTCCGCCCGAGTTCATCGCGGCGATGAAGGTCGAGTCCGCGCCGGCCTTCACGGTCGTGTAGTCCGCAGTACTGACACCGGCATTACCCGCCAGGTACTGCGTAAGGAAGTCGGTCGACGACCCAGCACTCGTCACCCCGAGCTTGCGACCCTTGAAGTCCGCCGGGCTCTTGATCGTCGACGCCTGGGCCTTCGAGACCATCTCGACCTCACCCGGCACATTCGCGAACTGCACCACGCTCTGCAGGCATTTCCCCTTGGCCTGCATGTCGATCGTGTGGTCATAGAAGCCGACAACACCTTGCGCCTGGTTCGCCAGCAACGCGGTCTCGGCGGTGACACCAGCTGGGGTGTCGACGAGCTGGACGTTCAAGCCTTGCTCCTTGAAGTAGCCAAGTTGCTCGGTCAGCTTGGCCGGCATGTAGATCACCTTCGCCGCACCCCCGACCATGATGGTGACCTTGTCCGAGGAGGCGCCAGAGCCTGACGACGTACCGGACTTGTTCTGGGTCTGGCAGCCGGTCAGCACAAGGACAGCGGCCAGGCCGGGGACAACGAAATGAGCAGGACGGATCTTCACGGGAGTCTCCTAGACAGGAAGTCAGATGGCGGCGGCGAAGGATGCCTGGGCCGGTGGGCGCCAGCGCAGCAACCGCCGTTCGGCCAGGCCCAGGACGACCTCGGCCAGCAGCGCGAGCACGGTGGTGATCAGCATTCCGGCGTAGATACCGGCTGCGTCGAAGGAGCCTTGGGCGGTACTGATCAGCAGCCCGAGGCCGCGGGTGGCGCCGGTGTACTCACCGACGATGGCGCCGATCAGGGCGAACCCGAAGGCGGTGTGCAGCGACGCCAGGATCCATGACGTCGAGCTCGGTACGACGATCGACCAGAGCACCTGGCCCCGGCCGGCACCCAGGATGCGCGCGTTGTTCACCAGGTTCCGATCGACCTCGCGCGCACCTTGGAAGGCATTGAAAAAGACCGGAAAAAAGACCAGCACGAAGGCCGTCGCGATCTTCGACTCCATCCCGAGCCCGAACCAGATCACGAAGAGCGCGGCGAGCACGATCCGCGGTACAGCGTTCAAGGCTTGGATATAAGGCGAAACGACCTCGGCCAGCAGCCGCGCCCGGCCGAGCAGGATGCCGAGCACGACCCCGACCAGCGAGCCGAGCACGAAGCCGGCCGCGGCTTCTTCCAGCGTGACGGCGATCTGCGCCCAGATGGAGCCCTGCGCGGTGCCGTCGGTGAACCAGACGACGAGTTTGTCCCAGATCAGGCTGGGCTTGGAGTAGAAGAACGGGTCCAGCCACAGGCTGACCGACAGCTCCCAGCCGCCGAGAATCGCCACCAACAGCAGCAATCGCAGCGAATAGACAAGCGCTTTGTGCTTACGCCGTACGACGCTCGCGGAGCGGCCGGCGGTCCGCGCGGGGGATTTACGCAACACGGGATGCTCCTGACTGCCGGGCGATCGCGACCTCGGCGGACAGCGAACTCCACACCTCGCGGTAGATCGCGATGAACTCGGGCGTCATCCGGATCTGCTCCACGTTGCGCGGCCGGTCCAGCTCGACGGTGAAGGTGTCCTTGATCCGGGCGGGGCTGGCCGTCATCACGACGACCCGGTCGGCGAGCGTGATCGCCTCCTCCAGGTCATGGGTGACGAAGATGACCGCCGCGTTGGTCCCGGACCACAGGTCGAGCAACTCGTTCTGCATCAGCGCCCTGGTCTGCACGTCCAAGGCCGAGAACGGCTCGTCCATCAGCAGGATCGACGGCTCGTTGACGAGCGTCTGCGCCAGCGCCACCCGCTTGCGCATGCCGCCGGACAGCTGGTGCATGTAGTAGTCCTCGAACCCGGCCAGCCCGACCCGGGCGACCCAGTCCCGCGCCGCAGCCTCCGCCGCGTCCTTCGGCTTGCCCCGCCAAAGCGGGCCGGAGGCAACATTCGCGAGCACCGTCCGCCACGGCAGCATGGCGTCGGCCTGGAACATGTACCCGACCCCCGCCGGGATCCCCCGGACCGGCTGGCCGTTCACGGTCACACTGCCCTCGGACGGCGGCTCGAGCCCCGAGACGAGCGACAAGGTGGTCGACTTGCCGCACCCGGTCGGCCCGACAACGGCAACGAACTCACCGGCGTTCACCTGCAAGTTGATGTCCTGTACTGCGGTGTGGGCGGTCCCCGCACTGGTCAGGAACCGCTTGGTCGCATTATTGATGTCTACCAGATAGGTCATGGGGCCTCCCGGCCTGGACTGAGGAGTGGAAGGAGCGAAGCGACTGGAGGGACGAGGGAAGGACGGGAGTTCAGCCCCATGACCCGCCGTGCCGGAGGCGCGGCAGACAACAGGGTCATGGATCCTCTCCTCTGAGCCGTGTGCGGCGTTTCCGGCGGATGACAGCTCTGTTGCTGGAAAGGTAGGGAGGACCGGGCGGTAGCGGATCCCTTGCCGTCGTTACCCGCCCATTCCCCATAGTTCGCGTTGTGCGCATTCTGCTCATGACCGGGTTTACGGTGGGCGAATGATGGCTCGATTGCGCGGGATGCGCTTCACGCGGCAGCTCCTGCTGCTGCAGATCGGCCTGGTCACGCTCGTGGTCGGGATCGGCTTCGGCCTGGTCGCCTGGCTGCTCGACCAGAGCCTGGAGCATCAGTACGAGCAGCGCGCGCTCAATGTGGCCAGGACCGTGGCCGCGGAGCAGCAACTAGGCGACCTGGTCCGGGCCGGGAACCAGGCCGCGGTCCAGCAGATCGCCTTGAAGGCCTCGAATGCGACCGGCGCGCTGTTCGTGGTGGTGACCGACGCCCACGGCATCCGGCTCGCTCACCCGAGCCCGGACCAGATCGGCAAGCCGGTCAGCACCGACCCGTCCGAAGCGCTGTCCGGGCGGGAAGTGGTGAACATCGAGCGCGGCACGCTCGGGCTGTCCGCGCGGGGCAAGGTGCCGGTCCGCGATTCGGCGGGGGTGATCGTCGGTGAGGTCAGCGTCGGCTTCGACGCGGCCGAGATCCGGCAGGCGCTGCTGGATCTGCTCGGCGCAACCGCCCCGTTCGCCGTCGGCGCATTGCTGCTCGGTGTCGGTGGGTCCACCTGGCTGTCCCGGGTGCTGAAGCGCCGGACGTTCGGGCTGGAGCCTGCCGACCTGGCCGACCTGGTCCGCGAGCGCGAGGCGGTCCTGCACGGTATCGGCGAGGGTGTCCTCGCCGTCGACACCGACCGCCGGGTGACGATGTGCAACGACGAAGCGGTCCGATTGCTGGGCCGGCCGGTCCAGCCAGGGGTGTCGCTGACCGAGCTGGATCTCCCGCCCCGATTGAGATCCGTGCTGGACGGCGACCGGGCAGACAACATTCTCACGGTGGCCGGCGACCGCGTGCTGGTGGCGAATCACCGGCCGGTTCATCGCGACGGGCGGGATCTGGGCAGCGTGCTGACTCTGCGCGATCGCACCGACCTGGAGCAGTTGACCAGCGAGCTGGACGCAGTACGGAGTATGACGGGGGCCCTTCGTGCTCAGCGGCATGAGTTCGCCAATCGGATGCACACCGTGCTGGGGTTGCTTCAGGCGGATGCTCAGGGTGATGCGCTGGAGTATTTGAAGGCAGTGACCCAGTTCCAGGACGCGGATTCGATCAGTGAGTCGCCGGCTGTCCGCTCGGCGACGATCCGGTCGTTCATGGCGGCGAAGACCGCGCGGGCGGCGGAACTGGGCGTGACGTTGACGTTGTCCGAGGCGAGCTGGGTGCAGCAGAAGCTCGTCGCGCCGGTCGAGGTCGTAACGGTGCTCGGCAATCTCGTCGACAACGCCCTGGATGCGGCGCACGCCTCGACCCGTCGGCCTGGTGGCGTCGAGGTCGACCTGCTGTCGGAGGGAACGCGGCTGGTGATCTCGGTCGCCAACACCGGCGACGGGGTCTCGCCCGAGCAGAGCGAGGCGATCTTCGTCGAAGGCATCTCAACCCGGGGTACCGACCGCGGACTCGGGCTGGCGATCGCGCGTCAGACCGCGCGCGGACTCGGTGGCGACATCACCTTGGCCAACCCCGGTTGCGACGGCACCGAAACCGTCTTCGTCGCCCAACTCCCCGACGTACTGGAGAAGGCACCATGATCGGCGTACTGGTTGTCGAGGATGACTTCAGGGTGGCACAGGTACATGCACTGTTCGTTGCCCAAGTCATCGGTCTCGAAGTCGCCGGAATCGCCCACACAGCAGCAGATGCGCTCCGCCTGGCCGCCGACCTCCAACCCGACCTCATCCTCCTGGACAGCTATCTCCCCGACCGTCCAGGCATCGAACTCGCCGCCGAACTCAACGCCGACATCTTCATGGTCACCGCGGACTCGTCGGCCGCCTCGGTCCGGGCAGCCTTCGCCGCCGGCGCCCTGAACTACCTCATCAAGCCCTTCAGTTCGGAGCAACTCACCTCCCGCCTGCGCGCCTACGTCCGCTACCGCTCCCTCCTCGGCGACCGCCAGACCGAACTCACCCAGCAGTCGATCGACCGAGCCGTCGACGCCCTCCACGAGGCCGACCGCCCACCAACCCCCAAAGGCCAGTCCCCCGTCACCGCCCGCCTGGTCACCAGCGCCCTACGCCAAGCAGGAGAACCTCGTACGGCGGCCGACCTCGCCGCCCAACTAGGGATCTCCCGGGCCACCGCCCAGCGCTACCTGGCCGCCCTGGCCGACGACGGCCGAGCAGTCCTCAGCCTCCGCTACGGCTCCACCGGCCGCCCCGAACACCAATACCACTGGGCCTCTACCCCGAGAGGCTGACGTTCGTCAGGCGACTGTCGGCGGGAAACCGAAGGTGATGGCCAGGCTGGGTTGGTGGAACGAGTAGATGTTGCTGATGCCGGCCTCGGTGACAGTGAGCACCACGACGCCGTACGCCTGGTAGATGCCGTCAGCATCACGGGTGTAGCCCACGGCGGCGGGCTGCCCGTTGGCAGTCGTCGGCAGCATGAGCCAGTCACCGGGCGAGCCCAGCACCTGGTTACGGAGATAGGGGATGCAGGTCTTGCAGCCGGCGAACCAGGTTTTGAAGGGTGTCGCCTCCAAGGTGGCATCCCGGCAGAGCAGGTGTTCCAGGGCTGGCGCGTCGGCGTTCTGGAAGGCCGAGATGTACTGGTCGAGTAATGCCCGGGCTCTCGGCTCCGTGGGCTGAACGATTTCGTCAGGCGCGGGAGCCAGCTCCCGGAGCCGGCCCCGGGCACGTTGCAGCGAACTCTTGACCGCGGCTGTGCTGGTGCCCAGGACGACCGCGACCTCGGCGGCAGGGAACGACAACACGTCACGCAGGATGAGCACAGCCCGTTGCATGCCGGACAAGTACTGGAGGCTGGCCACGAGGGCCAGTCGCAGGTCCTCACGCGCGAGGACCTGCGACATCGGGTCGGCAGTGTCAGGTTTGACGAGCACGTCGGGGAGCGGCTGAAGCCACCTGACATCGGGTCCGGCCTGTTCCGCGACCGCCGCCGGATCCGCCTCGGGACCTCCGAGACCGGACGGCAGCACCCGCCTGCTGTGATGCCCGAGCGCTGTCAGGCAGGCATTGGTGGCGATCTGGTAGAGCCACGTACGCACAGATGACCGGCCTTCGAACCCGCCGTACGAACGCCAGGCGCGCAGATAGGTCTCCTGGACCACGTCCGTGGCATCGTCCACCGAACCGAGCATGCGGTAGCAATGTGCGAGCAGTTCCTGCCGGAACGGCTCGGTCGCCGCGACGAACGCGTCGCTGTCGAGGCTTCTCAGCTCCACCACAGGTCGAAACTACCCTCCGGTCAGAGCGAGCGGCCGAGGAAGGCGGCCAGCCGGTCGGCCGGAGCCGCATCGTCAGGAGCCTCGAGGGCGGGTCCGAAGACGGCCTCGCCTTCAGGTCCGCGGTAGGCGTCCAGGATGGTGACCTGGGCCGTTTCGAGCAGTTCGCCGGCGAGTCCGGGATCCAGATCCGTGGGGTGCCCGATGGCGCGGGCAAGATCCCAGCCGTGGACGAACTGGTCCAGGACGACCATGCCCATCAGTTCCGCGCCGGAGAACCGGCCGAACTCGAGCTCGACCGTCTTCTCCAGCACGCCCGCCGACTCGAAGGTGGCGAGCACAACCTTGATGCTGTCGTCATAGTTCGCCAGCAGGTCGCCGGCCGCATAGTCCTCCTCGGTGAGCTCGTCGGCGGTTCCCAGGGCGACGGAGGCACCCCATCGGGCCGAGCCGACGAAGTGGTTGACCAAGGCGCGCACGTCCCACGACGAGCACGGCGTCGCGACGTCGAGCTGCTCGGGGCCGACCTCGGCCAACACACGCCGGGTACTGGCAAAGGCCCGCTGCAACGGCCGGGACTGATTCTCCATCGTTGACTTCCTTCTCTCGTGGGTGCGCGTCTACAACAGGTAGACCTAGCGCTCCCAGCAAAGGAATCGCGGCGGTCCGGGCCAGGGGTGGGTCACTCGGGCGGGTGAGGTGAGTGGGGCCCAGGACGCCCTAGGGTCTGGCCTATGGATGTTGTGGTGGTCGGGCTGATCAACGTCGGTGTGTTCATGGTGATCTTCGTGCCGGTGTCGCAGCGGTTGCTGGGGGTGCGGTTCGGGCTGGGCCGGCTGGCGATCGGCGCCGGGCTGACGCTGGCGACCTTCAGTCCGTTGATGAACGCGCTGGCCGGACCCCTGCCGTGGACGGGGTCGAACGGCGCCGCCGCCGCGCTGCTCGCCCTGGCTGCCGTGTGTTCGATGCTCACCGGCCTGATCTTCCTGGTGCTCGCCGAGGCGCTCGTCCCCACCGGTTCGTTGCCCAGGGCCCGGGATTTCCGAAGGGACCTGAGTGGCCGGATCGCCCGGACCAGGCGCTACCTGCAGATCCTCCGGATCGCGATCAAGCACGGGCTCGGCCCGTACCTCCGCGGCCGCCGCCGGCCGGGTCGCGAGAACGCCGCCGGCCAGGCCGATCTCGCCCGCTCGCTCAGGCTCGCGCTCGACGAGGCCGGGGTCACCTTCGTCAAGCTCGGCCAGGTCCTCTCGACCCGCAGCGACGTCATCCCCGCGTCCGTCGCGCTCGAGCTGAGCCGCCTGCAGGATCAAGTCTCCCCGGCTCCCTGGCCGCAGATCGAGACGGTCCTGACCCACGAACTCGGCGCCCCACCGCAGCAGGTCTTCGCCGACTTCAGCACCGAACCCCTCGCGGCAGCCTCCGTCGCCCAGGTCTACCCCGCCAGCCTGTACGACGGGTCGGCCGTCGTCGTGAAGGTTCAGCGTCCCGGCATCGCCTCCGTCGTCGAACGCGATCTCGACATCGTCCAGCGGCTCGCCCGGACGCTCGAACGCAACACCGACTGGGGCCGGTCGATGGGCGTCCGCGCGCTGGCCAACGGGTTCGCCGACGCGATGCGCGAGGAGCTCGACTTCACCGTCGAGGCCGGCAACATGACCAGCGTCGCGGCCGGCCGTACGGTTGCCACCAGCAACGACATCGTCGTACCGGAGCTGCACCAGAAGCTCAGCACGCAGCGCGTCCTGACGATGCAACGACTGCACGGCATCCAGCTCGGCAACGCTGCGGGCGAGATCGCCCAGCGCGGACTCGATGCCGCCCGGCTCGGCAGAACGCTCTTCGACTGCCTGCTCGGCCAGATCGCGATCGACGGCGTCTTCCACGCCGATCCGCACCCCGGCAACTTCCTGCTCCTCACCGACGGCCGGATCGGGATGCTCGACCTCGGTTCGGTCGGCCGCCTCGACCCGGCCACCCGGGAGGCGTTGCAGCGGTTCCTGCTCGCGGTCGACCACGGCGATCCGACCGCCGCGACCGACGCCCTGCTGGAGATCGTCGATCGCCCCGACACGGTCGACGAACACTCCCTCGAACGCGCGGTCGGCCAGTTCATGGCCCGTCACCTCGGCGCCGGCGCAGCCCTCGGTCCCGCCATGTTCAACGACCTCTTCAAGATCATCACCGCCCACGAACTAGGCGTCCCACCCGAAGTAGCCGCCGTCTTCCGAGCCCTCGCCACCATCGAAGGCACGATCTCGCGCATCTCCCCCGGCTTCGACCTGGTCGCCGCCTCCCGCCAATTCGCCGCCGCCCACGTCACCGACCGCCTAGCCCCCGACGCCTTACGCCGTACGGCGACCGAAGAGCTAGCCACCCTGCTCCCGATGCTCCGCCGCCTCCCCCGCCGAATCGACCGAATCGCCGCCGCCGCAGAATCCGGCCGTTTGAGCGTCAACGTCCGCCTCCTAGCCGACGACCGAGACCGCCGCCACCTGACCGCCCTCCTCCACCAAGCCCTCCTAACCGTCCTAGGAGCCACCGCCGGCCTCATGGCAGTCCTCCTCCTAGGCACCCCCGGCGGCCCCCAGGTCACCCACTCCCTAGCCCTCTACCAACTCTT
The DNA here is from genome assembly GCF_040613535.1 of Kribbella sp. NPDC006257. Taxonomy (NCBI): domain Bacteria; kingdom Bacillati; phylum Actinomycetota; class Actinomycetes; order Propionibacteriales; family Kribbellaceae; genus Kribbella; species Kribbella sp. NPDC006257. Next base: position 13,663 of record NZ_JBEXSJ010000064.1, on the reverse strand, counting down.
CGCCTACAACCTCCTGGTCATCTGCGCAGTCCTCGTACTACGAGTCCTGGTACTCGTCTTCCGCCTCCCAGACAGCCACTCCGGAGGCTAGCCACCGCTCCTTCCCGAAATCAAGGGCCAGCTCGTGCTCAGACACCTCAAGGTGGCCACTCCTGATCTTTGCCGCTCCAGCCGCCACCGGAGCTCGCCTGACCACCTCCATCGCCCCCAACCTCAAAGAACGAAGGAATCACCCCGTCCTCAAACGGTGAAAGCGCCTCCCGCAGGCACTCCATGCGTTCTCTCCTTCGCGGCCACCACCCCGCAACGCCCCAAACGTACCGAGCGATGCTCAAACTCAATCGCCTCGAATCCGCCCTGGAAGGCCCGGAGCAGTCCCCGGGAGATCGCTCCCGGCGAATTCTTTCGTTGCTTACCAACTGATCAGGTCTTCAGTCACCATCGCTGGGGGCTGCCTGCCGAATCATCGATATCTAAGTTTGAGCCCTGCAGCGAGTCCAGCTGAATATCGTTCGAGTCAATCGTCTGAGTAGGTATCGATTAGCAAATAGGCGCCGACCTCGCTCATCGCCTTCACCAACCTGGCCGGCACGCAAAGCCCGTCCTGACCAGCCGCCGGCGTCCACGAGACCAGCAAAGCGATCTCCGCTGACGATGGAAGTCGCTTGAGTCCCTCGAGATGAGCGTGTATGAAGGACTCCGCCTGGTCGAATTGACGATCCAGCGCCGCGCCGCTGTCCTCGACCAAGTCCCTCGACCAGACCGGTCCCGACCCCGGCCCTTCCGACTCAAGCCCGATCAACGCCCCGACTTCATCGGCGTCCATACCGTGGTTCTCCACCCGAAGCGCCGTTCGCGCCCACCCTGCATCCATCATCGATTTCCCGGGAGATAGTCGAAAATATTTCCGATTGGGTCTTCACTGAGCCTACCATTAGGCAGCTTCACATAGACATCGCCCGAACTCGTGTTGACAGACACATCTGGATTCGCCCGCTCACCAGACCTGGGCATGTATCTCTTCACCTGATGTATTGCATCTTTAATTTCCCGCTGCGAATACCCGGTATCCTTAGCAATCTGCCCGACTTTGTCGGCGAATCGGCCGAAGTCGTTGATATGCGGCGTGCCCGGCCCTCCAAGGCGACCGTTCAGACGCTCGGGCAGTCCGCCCGGCTTGCTGAGCAGGAAGCCGAAGCGTCCGGCCTCGCCGATTCTGCAGACTGCGACTACTTCGCCGGCGAACGGGATGAGCGCTGGCAGCCAAGAGCCGACCTGCGCTGCAGTCGAGTCGGGGTCGACGCCCTGCCACTCGTAGTACAGCTGCGACTGGGTTTTCCCTTGCGTCTCCTGGAGGTAGATGCTGAGGGGGCTCGTATCACCAAGCTCGATAATGCTGCCGTAGGCACCACCGAGTGCATTGTTCAGCCAGTCGGGCGCCTTGGGATTCCACCAGGGGTTTAGCCCGCTGGGATCGGTCAGGAGGGTGGGTTGCTGGTTGGCGTAGGCGTATTGGGTGATGTAGGGGTCGTCAAGGGCTGGGGCGAGGGGGTCTGGGGAGAGGAAGGTGCCCCAGGGGTTGAGGTCGCGGGCTCGGAGGTGGTAGTTGCCGGTGGTGGGCTCGAGGTAGGCGCCGGTGAACCCGATCTGGGGGTCTTCGGCAACCGTGTTGAGTTTTTCGCTGGTGCGTTTGGCGCCGAAGGGTTCGTAGCCGTAGCGCCAGCGGGCGCCGCCGTTCTCGTCGAGGACGTCGGTGACGCTGCCGATGGCGTCGGGGAATTGCAGCGATCGGGCGTAGGCCTTGCCTGCGTGCTGGACGTAGACGGGTGAGCCGTCGGGGGCGTTGCGGAACCGGAAGACGCTGTTGTCGGTGCGGGTCTCGACGGCGAGCATCGGCATCGGGTTGTTGATGTCCCACGACAGTTTCTTGGTGCCCGCGCTGTTCTGCACGGTGCGGCGCAGGCCCATCGCGTCGTAGGTGAAGTTGGTGGTGCCTTCTTGTGAGATCCGGCCGAGTACGTCCCATTGGCGGCCGTCTTGGACTTGCCCGTCGGCGTCGTAGTGCACCGGTGTGACGGTGCCGTCGGGGGTGGTCCGGTTGATCATCTGGTTCGCGGCGTCGAAGGTGTATTTGATCGTGCCGGGACCGGTGACGCCGACCCTGTTCTCGGTGAGCCGGTTGCCGTTGTCGTCGTAGGTGTAGTCGATGTACTGCGTTGCTGATGTGCAGGTCGTCACGCCGAGACAGTTCTTGATGAGCCGGTTCGCGGGGTCGTAGGAGAAGGTTTCGTTGTAGACGGTCGTTCCACGGGTTCGTTTGATGACGGCCGGGTTGTGGACGACGTCGCGTACGTAGTCGTAGCGGCTCAGCGGTGTCGTCGCTCCGCTCTTCTGGTTCACCACCGCGCTGACATCGCCGTTGCGGTCGTAGGTCCTGGTCTGGGTGTAGCCGCTCGACGACGGATACACCACCGACGTGAGGTGGTTGTCCGCGTCGTACCCGAACTTGGTCGACTGCCCGTCGGTCCCCATCGACGTCGCCCGTCCGTCGGTGTCGAACCCGTAGGTCGTGTTCGCACCACCGGGCTGGATCCGTGACGCAAACCGCGCCGTACGGCGTGTATGTGTAGGTGTAGCTGCCCTGAGGTCGACGGGCGTCTTGACTTCAAGCGGGCTTTAGCTTTGAGGATGGCGAGCATGACCTTGACCGAAGAGCGCGCGCCCAAGTTGTTCAGTGGACCTCACCTGCCGTTGGTGCTTGGGGTGATTGCGCTTGTCACGTTGGGGGCGTTCGAGAACCGGGCGGTGGGGACGGCGTTGCCGACGATGGTTCGCGAGTTCGATGCGCTCGGCAGCTTCGGGCTGGCCAACGCGGCTCCGAACGCGAGTTATCTGGTGTCGTTGGCGATCGCGGGGCTCTGGGCCGATCGACGCGGCCCGATCCCCGCGTTGCGAGCCGGCGCGATCGCGTTCTCGCTCGCGCAGCTGCTCGTCGGCACCGCCCAGGCGATGCCGATGGTCGTCGCGGGCCGGTTGCTGAGCGGCCTGGCCGAAGGGCTGCTCGACGTCGCGCTGATGGTCCTGGTGGCGCGGGCACTTCCCGCCGTACTCCGGCCGCGGATGTTCTCGTTGTTCGCCGCGATGTGGATCCTGCCGTCGGTGCTCGGACCGTTCGTGACCGGGTTGGTGACCGAGCACTTCGGCTGGCGGTGGGTGTTCCTCGGCGCCGTCGCTCTGCTGGCCCCGAGCTGGTTGCTACTGCAGCCCGCGATGCGGATGTCCGCCAAAACGGAAGCACCCGAGCGCACCGAGAAGCAGGCCGCCGAGCTCGAAGCCTGGCGAGCCGCGTTGCCCTGGGCCTTCGCCGCGTCGGTGGCGTTGTTCGCCTTGACCCTGGCAGGTGATCAGCTCGAGGCTCATACGGTCGCCGCCAGCCTGGTGATTCCGGTGAGCTTGGTGGTGCTGGGGCTGGCCGCAGTACGGGTGATGCCGGGTGGCACGTTCGTCGCGCGACGCGGGTTCCCGGCCGTGGTCGCAGTACGGGGTCTGGGCGGTGCCGCTTTCGCTGGGACGGGCGCGTATCTTCCACTCCTGTTGACGTTGCGGCACGACTTCAGCCCTTCGAAGGCCGGCATCACCTTGTCGATCACGGGCGTCAGCTGGGCGTTCGGCTCCTGGCTGCAAGGTCGCGACCACGGCCTGCAACGAGCTTCCGTACTACGGATCGGCCTGACCCTGATGACCCTGGGGCTCGCCGTCACCTCGTTGCTCGCCTGGACCACCGGCTGGTTCGGGCTGGTCGGCTGGATGGTTGCCGGGATCGGGATGGGCCTCAGCTCGTCGAGTCTCTCGGTGCTCACCCTCGACCTCTCCGACGCAGGCAACTCCGGCCGCAACACGAGCGCCGCCCAGATGGCCGGCACGATGAGCATCGCCACCGCCCTGGCCGTCAGCAGCACCTTGCTGGCACTCAAGGCGGACGACCCCGGGCCCTGGGTCTTCGGCACGATCATCACCGCGAGCGCCGCTCTCGCCTTGATCGCCCTGCTGACCTCACACCGAGTCCGTACCGTCACCAACCCAACCGCCCGGTAGCACTAGAGTGAGCGCATGGCTGAGCTGCTGACCGATGACCAGATCGACCAAGCGATCCGCGACCACCTGCCGGAGTGGAAGATCGACGAGAACGCGCTCGTCCGCAGCGTCAAGAAGGACACCTTCCTGGACGGCATCCGGCTGGTCGCGACCGTGGCCCAGCTGGCCGAGTCGATGAACCACCACCCGGACATCGACATCCGGTACACCACGATCACCTTCCGGGTCAGCAGCCACGACGCCGGCGGCATCACCGACGACGACCTGGTCCTCGCCCGCCACATCGACACCGCCGCGGGCTGACCTCCGGCCGGGCGGCGCAAGCCGTAAATATCTGACAGCTACGGTTAGCAGGTGACAACTGCTGACGAGTACCGCTTGCTGGGCTTCACCGACGCCGATCGGGAGGCCGCCGAGAAGTTCGAGGCCGATCCGGTCGTGGTCGCCAAGCTCGCCTCGGAGATCCGCCGTGAGATCGGCGCCTTCCGCGGCGAAGGCAGCGGCCCGACCATGCCCGAGGACAGCCGCAACTCGGTCGCGGCCTTCCTCGAGACGCTGCCCGACATCCGCCGGTACCACGCCGAGCGCGGGATAAGCGACGAGATCAGCTGGGCCACCCTCGCCGACCTCGGTCAGCAGCTGAATGTCAGCCGCCGGACCAACGGCGAGTACGGGCTGGAGACGCACTGGTGGATGACGATCCACTGGACCGGAGCGATTTACACGCTCGGCCGGCTGCAGTTCCTGCTGCACCAGGTCCCGGACAACAACCCCGTCCCCGGCACCGAGCCTGGCGAGTGGGTGATCGGCGTACACATCTCCGAGACCGGCCCGCTGACGCCGGAGTCGGTCGACGACAGCTTCGCTCAGGCGCGTGACTTCTTCCCGCGACACTTCCCGGAGTACCCGGTCAAGACAGCGACGCTCGGCTCCTGGCTGCTCGACCCGTATCTGCTGGACAACCTGCCGCCGGACTCGAACCTGGTCCGCTTCGGGCGACGCTTCACGCCGTACGGCGTACCGCGTGATGCCCAGGACAGCGCGATCTTCTTCACCTTCCGCAGCCACGACCTCTCGCAGCTCGACAAGTTCCCGCAGGACACCACCCTGCAACGCCTCGTCGTCAACCGCATCAAAGAGGGCGGCACCTGGCAGAACGCGTTCGGCTACACGCTGCTCAAGGACGCTTAGCCGGTACGCCGTACTTCTGCAGCCAGGTGAGTAGCTCGATGTTGCTGACGCAGCGGACGTCGGGCTCGGTGCAGGTCTCCTGGACGAAGCTGGTGAGCGCGTCGGAGTACACGCTGTTGTTCCAGCGGTTGAAGTGGTTGCCGAGGAAGAGCGGTGGGTTGCCCCCGGCTCGCGATCTGCCGAGCGCAAGCCGATAGGTAGCGAGTACCTGCGCTTTCAAAGCAGGTGCATGCGCAGCCGGGGCCTCGTGCGCTTCGGTCTGGGAGTACCAGAGGTTGTAGTCCATCGTCAGCGTGTTCTTGTGCGTACCGGCGAGCTCCACCGACTGCAGCGGGAAGTTCCAGACACCGTCAGTCTTCTTCGGCCACGCGATGTACCCAGGCTCGGACGCGTCGTACAACATCCCGCGCTGCCGCATCACCTGCCGGTACGCCGGGCGGTTGCCCTCCAGGCAAGGGGTCCGCATGCCTTTGACCGTCGTGGGGTCGAAGGGTGCGGCCAGCGGCTTCCCGGCAGCCAGCGTCGGCCCTTGTATCACCATGTGATCGAAGGCCTGAAGCTCGTCGTTCCACTGCGCCGCGTTCCACCGGTCGATCCCGGTCTTGCCGCAGAAGTGCCCGTTCGCGTGGGTGCCGATCTCGTGCCCCTCGGCGATGGCTTGCCGGAGCACCGCGGCTCGGCGGACGACCTTCTCCGGATCGCCCCAGCCGATGTCGGACGAGCCGGGCGCCAGGTACGCCGGTTTGTAGTCGGTCCGGTGCGAACCGGGATACAGGTAGGGGCCGGAGAGGAAGAACGTCATCCGGGCGTTGACCTGCTTGGCGATCTGCCGCCAGTGCGACCAGAGCGTGAGGTCGCCGGCGCCGTCGAAGGAGACCACCACGAACAGCGGCGGTTTGCTGTTCGGCAACTTCTCGGGGAAGGTCCTGGTCACCGGGGCCGCGTTGGGCGGCTTGACCCCGGGAGTCAGCGTCTTCGAGGGGTCCGGCTCGGTCGGCGTCGGCGTTTCGGAGGGCTTCCCCGGCGTAGTCGAAGGCTTAGCCGAAGGCTTGGTCGAAGGGCTGGGCTGAGATCCCTCGAGCGGGACGTCGCCGCAGGCTGAGACCAGTGCCGCGGTCATGACCACCGCACCGATCAGTACTCCGGTCCTTCGCCTCACCACGCCTCTACTGACGCATGCGGGAACAACCCAGTTGGCCCGGGACACACCTTTGGCCCGAAAGCGGGCGTTTGATCGTTACCCGGCTGTTATCTTGGCGGCTTTGCGTCGGCCGGCGATCCGGCGTGACGTCTCCAGCACCAGGCCGATCACGCCCGCCAGCCCGAAGCTGAACACGAGCCCCTTCAGCGAGTCGTGCGCGAATGCGTCGCCACCGATGTAGCCGAGCAACGCGACGTACGTGTAGGCGACCGTCACACCCGCAATGGTGAAGACGATGAACTTGCGGAACGAGTACGCCGTGGCGCCCGCGGTCAGCGTGGCCACCATCCGCGCGCCCGGGATGTACCGGACCGTCATCAGAACCAGTCCGCCTCGGGTGTGCAGCGCGTGCGACACCTTCTCGTAGATCGCCTGCCGGGCATCTCGTCGCCGCATCCAGCGCCGTAGCGCCGGGCCGGAACCGCGGCCGAGGAAGTAGCAGACGGATTCGCCGATCACCGAGCCGACCATCGCGACCACGATCACCAGCAGCAGGTTCTGGTGCCCCGCGGCGGCGGCCATGCCGGCGGTGATCACCATGCCCTCACTGGGCACGACCGGGAACACCGCGTCGACCGCGGCGGCCACGAAGAGGATGAGCAGCAGCCAGTGCGAGGCCATCGCCACACTCAACAGGTGTCGAACGACCTCCATCAACTGTGTCACGCACCGAGCCTCTCATCCGATGTCAAGGCCGGCCCAATCCAAAGCGGTCGTTCAGACAGGAACGAGCCAGGAATTCATCCCTCAGGAGGACAGAGTTTCCCGTGGGACTGCGGCGAACTCCCCGGGCTCCTGATGCAGTGCTCGATTTCCTACAGATTTACGAATCCACCGGACCGAGTTGCTCGGCCAATTCCGCTCGGGAGTGGATGCCGAGCTTCGTGTACACCTTGCGGAGGTGGTACTCGACCGTCTTCGGACTGAGGAACAGCCGCGCCGCAGCGGCCCGGATGCTCTGCCCGTCCACCAGCAGCATCGCGATCTGGCGTTCCTGCGGAGTGAGCTGATCCGCCGTCGACGGTTCACGCCGCCGAGCTGTCTCCCCCGTCGCCTTCAACTCCGCCGCGGCCAGATCCGCCCAGCCCGGCGCCCCCAGCCGATCGAAGTCGCTCACTGCCAGCCGCAACTGGGTCCGCGCATCGACTCTCCGCCGAGCGCGCCGCAACCATCCGCCGTACGCGAGTCTCGTCCGCGCAGTCTCGAACACATCCAGCGTCCGCTGATGCCACCCGAGCGCCTCCTCGAACAGCCCCTCGTCGTCCCTGACCAGCGCCCAACTCCGGGAAGCTCGCGCCAGCGACCACGGCTGTCCCTTCCCTTCAGCCCGTACGGCGAACTCCCGCGCAGCGCCGGCCGCGTCGTCCGGCCGTCCGAGCCGGAGGTACACCTCGACCAACTCGGGCGCCGGCGACAAATCCGGATCCAGCACTCCGAGCGACCCGAGCACTTCGGCCAACCGCTCGTACTCCGGGAGCGCGCCGGCCGGATTCCCCAGACCCAGCTCGAGATCCCCCAGCGCGAACAGCGCCCAGACCCGCCCGATATGGATCTGCTGCTCGGTGCAGATCTCGATCGCCTCGCTCGCCAGCGCCCTGCACTCCTCGGCCCGGCCGCGATGCGCGGACAACCACGCCTGGCCGGCCAGGCAGATCGCCAGTTCCGTGGTCTGCCCGGTCTCGCGCGACAACCGGATCCCTTCGTCGTACGCCGCGGCCGCGTCCGCCCAGCGATCGGTCGTCGCCTCGTCCCGGGCCAGGTGCATCAGCAGCGCCGGCAGCATTCCGACCGCGACCTGGTCCCGCCGTTCGCGCATCGCCTCCTCCAGCAGGGCTCGGCCGGTGCCGGTCTCGCGGAGGAAGAGCGGTGCGAGCGTCATCCAGATCTGCCGACGGCGATCCCGCTCCAGCTCGGCGGACGGTTCGAGAGCGACCGCTTCGCGGAGCTGCTCGGTCCCCGGCTGCCCGGCCAGGATCTTGGCGATCCCGCTGGCAAGCAGACCGAGGATCTTGACGCCCGGCCGCTCAGTTGCCGAGAGCAACCGATCGATGTCTTCGGCCGCCTGCAACGCGCCGGCCGCGTCGCCCAGCCGGAAGCAGGCGTTGACGACGTCGCTCAGCAGCCCGATCGCCAGCTCCGCATCCGGCGTCTCCGCCGCCGCGGCCAGCAGAATGTCACGAGCACGCGCAGGCGACCCGCACTTCACGGCGATATCAGCCCGTACTTCGTTCGCCAAACTCTTCGTCTTGGGTGGCGGCTCATACGTCAACGCCTCGTCGAGCAGGCTGTCCGCCCGCTCAGCCATCCCGGCGAACCATGCCGCCTGGCCCGCCGCGACCAATCTCGCCGCGCGCTGCTGAGGTTCTTCGGTCAGCCGGGCCGCGCGCTCCAAGGCGGTCGCCGCGATCGCCTGCGCACCACGGTCCACCGCGTGCTCCCCCGCCACCTGGAGCGCCGCCGCAACCTCGTCGTCCGCGCCCAGGACCGCCTCGGAAAGATGCCAGGCACGCCGATCGACCTCGTTCCGCGCCAACGCCGCAGCCACAGCCCGATGCACCGTACGCCGGTCCGCCGGCTCCGCACTCGCATAGATCGCCGACCGCACCAACGGATGCCGGAACTCAACTCTCCCCTCACCGATCACCACCAGCGACGCCTGCTCCGCCTCCTCCAACGCAGCCACATCCACCTGCAACTCAGCACATGCCCGTGCCACCACTCCCAGCTCGCCGTCATCTACGGACGCCACCAGCAACGCAGTACGAGCTGCAGCACTCAACCTGGAAGCCCTTGCCGCAAACGCCTCCGCCAATAACGCAGGCACCGGAACCGGTACCCCTGGGGACAACCGCTGCACCTGCTCCGGATCACTAGCCAACTCCAACAACGCCAACGGATTCCCGGCGACCCGGCGATACAACTCCCCCACCAAGTCAACCGACAACCCACGACCTTCAGTTGGTGGAGCAGCGACTAGCTGGTGGGCTGACGCTAGGTCTATCCCACCTAGTTCAAGGTGGGGGAGGTCGGCTTGGGCGAAGGGGTGGGGTTCGTTGGAGCGTGCTGCGATGAGGAGGACGATCGGGTCGGCGAGCAACCGGCGGGCGGCGAAGAGGAGCGCCTCGGCAGACGGCCGATCCAGCCAGTGAGCGTCGTCGACGAGGATCGCGAGCGGCGCAGATTCGGCGTACCGACAGATCAAGCTCAACGTAGCCGCCCCAACAGCAAACCGGTCAGCCCCGCTACCGGAACCGACCGCGAGTCCGTCAGCGGCACTGCCGGAACCGAGGGCGAGTCCGTCAGCATCGGTGCCGGTGCCGGGCGCGAGTCCGTCAGCGTCGGTGCCGGAGCCGGGCGCGAGTCCGTCAGCGTCGGTGCCGGGGGCGAGGCGGTCGGCGGGGGTGCCGGAGGTGAGGGCGAGGGCGGCGGCCAGGGCGTCGCGTTGGGGCGGCGGGATGTGGTCGAGTTCGCCGAGAGCCGGCCGCAGCAAGTGCAGGAGACCGCCGAACGGGATCTCCTGTTCGGATTCGGTCCCGCGCGCCCGGAGTACGCGCAGATCCACGGCGAGTGCCGCTGCTTCGTCCAGGAGCGCCGACTTCCCGATCCCCGGTTCCCCGCTGATCAGCAGCACCCCACTGGTGCCGACGCGCGCCCCCGCGACCAACTGCCCGACCACCCGCCGCTCGGCCACCCGCCCGATCAGCATCCCCGCAGTCTGCCCGCCCCATCCCCTCCACACCACCCCTTTGCCGCACTCGAGAAGCTCAGGACTAGGTGGGGCACCTGATGCGAACCCTCGACGCCCGCTCCTAGCGTCGGCTGCATCAGAACCCAGGGAGGGGAAGCGGGAAATGACTACGGTTGAAGAGCAGGTTGATGGCGAGAAGTTGATGGCGTTCGTGTTCCGTGCGGTGGACGAGGTGGGGGCGACGCTGAACGCGGGCCTGGTGGTGATGGGCGACAAGCTCGGCTACTACCGCGCGCTCGCCGGCGCCGGCCCGACGTCGTCCGCCGAGCTCGCCGAGAAGACCCAGACCAGCGAGCGCTACGCCCGCGAGTGGCTCAACGCGCAGGCGGCAGGCGGATTCGTCGAGTACGCCGACGGCCGGTACGTACTGCCCGCCGAACACGCGATCGCGCTCACCGACGAGAACAGCCCGGCGTTCCTGCCCGGCTTCTTCCAGATCGCGCTCGGCACCGTCCACAACACCACACAGACGATCGAGGCGGCTCGCAGCGGCGCCGGGATCGGCTGGCACGAGCAGGACTCGGATGTCCACGACGGCTGCGAGCGCTTCTTCCGTCCCGGCTACAACGCAAATCTCCTGACGAGCTGGTTGCCCGCCCTCACCGACGTGGTCGGCAAGCTCGAACGTGGTGCACGAGTGGCGGACATCGGTTGCGGACATGGCGCCTCGACGATCCTGATGGCTTCGGCGTATCCGCAGTCGACCTTCGTCGGGTCCGACTACCACCCGGGCTCCATCGAGATCGCGCGTCAGCGTGCTGCCGAGGCGGGGGTGGAGATCTCGTTCGAGGTCGCGCCTGCCACGGCGTACAGCGGAAGCGGGTACGACCTGGTGACGACGTTCGACGCGTTGCACGACATGGGCGACCCGGTCGGGGCGGCGCGCCGGGTTCGTGAGTCGCTTGCCGACGACGGCACCTGGATGGTCGTCGAGCCGATGGCCGGCGACAAGGTCGAGGACAACCTCAACCCGGTCGGCCGCGCGTACTACGGCTTCTCGACACTGCTCTGTACGCCGGGGTCGCTGTCGCAGGACGTCGGACTCGCTCTCGGCACCCAGGCCGGTCCCGCCCGGATCCGCGACGTCACCACGGCCGCCGGCTTCACCCGCTTCCGGGTAGCCGCGGAGACCCCGTTCAACCTGGTCTACGAAGTCCGCCCCTGACACAGTGCGTCGAGGGGGACAGTTCAAGGCGAGGGGGGCCGCATGTCATCGAAGCCGCAACGTCCAGCGCGCTCGGCCGACCGGGAGGGGACGGTCGAGCGCGCCGGGGTGACCATCGCCTACCGCGTCTACGACCCCGCCGCCACGAGGGGGAGCTCGGCCGGGGGTGACGTGGTGACGGTGGTGTTGATGCCGACCTGGTCGATCGTGTCTTCTCGGATCTGGAAGGCGCAGGTGGCTTATCTGGCGCGGCATTTCCGGGTCGTCACGTTCGACGGGCGGGGGTCGGGTCGGTCGAGCGCGCCGGTGGGCGGACCGGCGTACGCGGACAGCGAGTTCGTCGCGGATACCCTCGCCGTCCTGACCGCCACGGGAACCGGCACCTGTGTTCTGGTGTCGCTTTCCCGTGGCGTGCCGTGGGCGTTGCAAGTCGCGCACGAACTCGGCGATCAGGCGCTCGGCGTCGTCTGCATCGGCTCGGCCGCGGGACTCGTGCCGGCGCAGGAGGAACGCATCCGCTGGTCGTGGGGCGCGCGGCACGAGACAACCGATGGATGGGCGAAGTACAACCGGCACTACTGGACCGAGGGCGGGTACGACGACTTTCTTCAGTTCTTCTTCCAAGAGATGTTCCCCGAGCCCCACTCCAGCAAGCAGATCGAGGACGGCATCGGCTGGGGCCACGAGATCGCCCCGGAGCGGCTGGTCGACACCGAATCCGCCCGCCAGGACCGCGCGCCCGGCGTACCGGCCCTGACCTGCCCGGTCCTCGTCATCCACGGCACCGACGACAAAATTCGCCCCTTAGCCGAAGGTGTGAAGCTCGCGGAGCTGACCGGCGGCTCCCTGATCACCGTCGAAGGCGGCGGCCACGCCCCGAACGTCCGCGACCCGGTGTTCGTCAACCGCCTGCTCAAGGACTTCATCTCGCAGGTCTCCCCAGCACAGCCGGTACGCCGTACGTGGACCCGCGCGCTGAATCGACCCCAACGGGTCCTCTACCTCTCGTCACCGATCGGCCTCGGCCATGCCCGGCGGGATCTCGCGATCGCCCGGGCGCTTCGGGAGCAGCGCCCCGGCGTACAGATCGACTGGCTGGCGCAGCACCCGGTGACGCGGGTGCTCGCGGACGCGGGCGAGACGGTGCACCCAGCTTCGGCGCACCTGCTGAACGAGTCGAGCCATATCGAGTTCGATGCCGATGAGCACGACCTGCATGCTTTCCAGGCGATCCGGCGGATGGATGAACTCCTGGTCGCGAACTTCCTCACCTTCACCGACGTGGTCGACGACCGGCACTACGACCTGGTGGTGGGCGATGAGGCCTGGGAGGTCGACTACTTCCTGCACGAGAATCCGGAGCTGAAACGCTTCGCGTATGCGTGGCTCACGGACTTCGTCGGCTGGCTGCCGATGCCGGCCGGCGGTTCCGCGGAGGCGGCGCTGACGGCCGACTACAACGCGGAGATGATCGAGCAACGCGTCCGCTTCCGGCGACTCCGCGACCGCTCGCTGTTCATCGGCGATCCCGACGACATCGTCGACGAAACCTTCGGACCTGGCCTGCCGTCGATCCGCTCGTGGACCGCGGAGAACTTCGACTTCACGGGTTATATCACCGGCTTCGACTCCTCGGAGATCCCTGATCGTTCGACCCTTGGCTACCCACTCGACGCGAAGCTCTGCCTGGTCACCGTCGGCGGCTCAGGCGTCGGGACCTCCTTGCTGCACAGGGTTCTCGATGCCATTCCACTCGCCCGCCGCGTGGTCCCCGGCCTGAATTTCGTCATCGTCACCGGCCCCCGGATCGACCCTTCGTCCCTTCCGCCGGTCGAAGGCGCCACCATCCACGGCTATCTTCCGGACTTGCATCACCACCTGGCCGCCGCCGACGTCGCCATCACCCAAGGCGGCCTCACCACCTGCATGGAACTCACGGCCGCCAGAGTCCCCTTCATCTACATCCCGCTCCAGAACCACTTCGAGCAAACCTTCCACGTCCCCGCCCGCCTGGCCCGCCACAACGCCGGCCACCAACTCCCGTACGCCGCGTGCACCCCCACCACCCTCACCGACACCCTCGCCAAACTCCTCACCAACCCCGTCGACTACCTCCCCCTCCCCACCACCGGAGCCCAAACCGCCGCCACCCACCTCACCAACCTCCTCTAACAGTGAGGATGTGGGTGAGGGCCCCGCAGCGGTCGTCCTGACTCGGCCCCTAACTGACTTCGGGTCTTGAACGGGATCTGTCGGTCGACCT
>NZ_JBEXSJ010000063.1:0-24697 GCF_040613535.1 Kribbella sp. NPDC006257 | reverse complement strand
CGGTGGCGGTGGCGGCGGCTTCCGTCCGGGTGGTGGCCCCAGCGGTCCCCCCGGTGGTGGCGGTGGCGGTCGTCCGGGCCCGGGCAACCGGGGCCGGGGCGGAACGCAGGGTGCCTTCGGGCGTCCGGGTGGTCCGGCCCGTCGTGGCCGCAAGTCCAAGCGCGCCAAGCGCCAGGAATTCGACAACATGCAGGCTCCGGCCGTCGGCGGCGTGCGCGTCAAGCACGGTGACGGCGAGGTCGTGAAGCTGGCCCGTGGCGCCTCGCTGACGGACTTCGCCGAGAAGGTCGGCGTCGACCCGGCATCGCTGGTCCAGGTGCTGTTCCACCTGGGCGAGATGGTGACCGCGACCCAGTCGGTCAACGAGGAGACCCTCGAACTGCTCGGTACCGAACTGAACTACGACGTTCAGGTCGTCTCGCCGGAAGACGAGGACCGCGAGCTGCTGGAGTCCTTCGACATCGACTTCGGCGCCGACGAAGGTGGCGAGGGCGAGCTGGCGGCCCGGCCGCCGGTGGTGACCGTGATGGGTCACGTCGACCACGGTAAGACGAAGCTGCTGGACGCGATCCGGCACGCGAACGTGGTGGCCGGCGAGGCCGGTGGCATCACCCAGCACATCGGTGCGTACCAGGTGACGACCGAGGTGGACGGCAAGGAACGCGCCATCACCTTCGTCGACACCCCGGGTCACGAGGCGTTCACCGCCATGCGTGCTCGTGGTGCGCAGGCCACCGACATCGTCATCCTGGTGGTCGCGGCCGACGACGGCGTGATGCCGCAGACGATCGAGGCGCTGAACCACGCCCGCGCGGCCGGCGTGCCGATCGTGGTCGCGGTGAACAAGATCGACGTCCCGGCGGCCGACCCGGTCAAGGTCCGCGGTCAGCTGACCGAGTACGGACTGGTGCCCGAGGAGTACGGCGGCGACACGATGTTCGTCGACGTCTCGGCGAAGTCGCGGATCAACATCGACGGCCTGCTCGAGGGCGTCGTGCTGACCGCGGACGCGGCACTGGATCTGCGGGCCAACCCGGACATGCCGGCCCAGGGTCTCGCGATCGAGGCGCACCTGGACAAGGGCCGTGGACCGGTGGCGACCGTGCTGGTGCAGCGCGGAACGCTGAAGGTCGGCGACTCGATGGTGGCCGGTCCGGCGTACGGCCGGGTCCGGGCGATGCTCGACGAGCACGGCAACTCGCTCACCGAGGCGCTCCCGTCGCGTCCGGTGCTGGTCCTCGGTCTGACCGCGGTGCCCGGTGCCGGTGACAAGTTCCTGGTCGTCGACGACGACCGGATGGCTCGTCAGATCGCCGAGAAGCGGGAAGCCCGGGCACGTGCCGCGGCCAACGCGAAGCGGCGCGCACGCCGGACGCTCGAGGACTTCATGGCCTCCATGGAGAAGGGGCAGAGCCAGGAACTGCTGCTCATCCTCAAGGGCGACGGCTCCGGTTCGGTCGAGGCGCTGGAAGACGCGCTGGTCCGGATCGAGGTCAGCGACGAGGTCAACCTGCGGGTGATCGACCGTGGTGTCGGTGCCATCAACGAGAACGACGTCAACCTGGCGATCGCCTCGGACGCCGTCATCATCGGCTTCAACGTCCGGCCGGCCGGCAAGGCCGGGGACCTGGCCGAGCGCGAAGGCGTGGATGTCCGGTACTACTCGGTCATCTACCAGGCGATCGACGACATCGAGGCCGCACTCAAGGGCATGCTCAAGCCCATCTACGAGGAAGCCACCCTCGGCCAGGCGGAGATCCGGGAGATCTTCCGCTCGTCCAAGGTCGGCAACATCGCCGGATGTTGGGTCACGAGCGGCGTGATCAAGCGCAACGCGAAGGTCCGGTTGATCCGGGACGGCGCGGTCGTGCTCGACAACGCCGACCTGTCCTCGCTCAAGCGGTTCAAGGACGACGCGTCCGAGGTCCGCGAGGGCTTCGAGTGTGGTCTGACCGTCCAGAACTACAACGACATCAGGATCGGCGACGTGGTCGAGGCCTTCGAGCTCCGCGAGAAGCCCCGCAACTGACCGATCGAGGTAACGTCCGGAGTGGCGGTGGAAGCCGCCGCTCCGGACGTTGTTCATGTCTGAATGAAGGAGTGAGCCCTGATGGGTGAAGCAAGGGCTAAGCAGCTGGCCGACCGGATCCAGGTCCTGGTGGCCGAACTGCTGGAGCGCCGGGTGAAGGACCCCCGACTGGGCTTCGTCACGATCACCGACGCGAAGCTGACCGGGGACCTGAGCGAGGCGAGCGTCTTCTACACGGTGTACGGCGGCGAGCAGGAGCGCGCGTCCACCGCGGCGGCGCTGGAGTCGGCGCGCGGCCTGATCCGCAGCGAGGTCAGCAAGGCGCTGGGACTGCGGCGTGCCCCGAGCATGGCGTTCTACCTGGACGCCATCCCGGAGACCGCGGGTCAGATCGAGGAGCTGCTGGCGAAGGCCCGGCAGGCCGACGCCGAGGTGGCCAAGGCCGCCGCCGGCGCCAAGCCGGCCGGCGACGCCGACCCGTACAAGCACCGCGAGGACGATGACTCCGACGACGAGTGACCCGCAAAATCACAGCTCGATAGTTGCCGATGGCTTTGTTGTGGTCGACAAGCCGGCCGGGCTGACCTCGCACACCGTGGTGGCCAGGATTCGCCGGCTGGCGGGCACCCGCAAGGTCGGCCATGCCGGCACGCTGGACCCGATGGCCACCGGTGTCCTGGTGGTCGGGCTGAACCGCGCCACCAGGCTGCTCGGCCATCTCCAGCTGGCCGACAAGTCGTACGACGCGACGATCCTGCTCGGCGCCTCGACCAGCACCGACGACGCCGAGGGCGAGACCGTCACGGCGGCCTCGCCCGAGGCGCTGGCCGCGGTGACGGTGGAGCGGATCGAGGCGGCGATCACCGGTTTCCGCGGCGAGATCTCGCAGGTGCCGTCCGCGGTGTCCGCGATCAAGGTCGACGGGAAACGCGCCTACGAGCGGGTCCGGGCCGGCGAAGAGGTCGTGCTCAAGTCCCGCTCGGTCACGATCAGCCGGTACGACGTACTCGACGTACGCCGTGCTGCCGACGGGATCTCGGTCGACATCTCGGTCGACTGTTCCAGCGGCACCTACATCCGCGCGCTCGCCCGCGATCTGGGCACCGAGCTGGGCGTCGGGGGTCATCTCACGGCGCTCCGGCGTACCCGCGTGGGTGCCTTCACGACGGCTCACACGCTGGAGGAGCTGGAGGAGTCGTTCGTCTTCCTGCCGATCGCGGATGTCGCCGCCGATACCTTCCCGCGGTACGACGCGGATGCCGAGCAGGCCGCCGCGATCCGCACCGGCCGCCCGCTGCCAGGTCTCAAGCTCGAGGCCGGGCAGACCGCTATGTTCGACCCGACGGGCACGTTCCTGGCGCTCTACGAGCCACACGGCCCACTGGCCAAACCCACTGCAGTCTTCGTGAGCTGATCGACCCGACTCGACGGTAGCCCTCGCTGCCTGGGAATGTGTGCGGTGACAGCTGTCCTTCTCTAATTTAAAGCCATCTATTCTACCCCAACGACAGGAGTGCCTCCCGGTGTTCAACCGCATCGCCATCGTCAACCGGGGTGAAGCCGCGATGCGGCTGATCAACGCGGTCCGCGAGCTCAACGCCGAGACGGGGAGCTCCGTCGAGACGGTGGCTTTGTACACCGATGCCGAGCGCACCGCCACGTTCGTGCGCGCGGCCGACCTGACCTATCCGCTCGGTCCGGCCGCCGAGCGCCCGTATCTCGACCACGCCAAGCTCGAGCGGGCTCTGGTCGAGACCGGCGCGGATGCCGCCTGGGTCGGCTGGGGCTTCGTCGCGGAAGACCCGGCGTTCGCGGAGCTGTGCGCGCGGATCGGGGTCACCTTCATCGGCCCGAGCGCCGAGGCGATGCGCAAGCTCGGGGACAAGATCGGCTCGAAGCTGATCGCGGAAGAGGTCGGCGTACCGGTGGCGCCGTGGAGCCGGGGCGCGGTCGAGTCGCTCGACGCGGCGCTGGAGTCGGCGCGCGGGATCGGCTACCCGGTGATGCTGAAGGCGACCGCCGGTGGTGGCGGGCGCGGTATCCGGGTGATTCATGACGACGACGATCTGCGGGACGCCTACCAGCGGACCAGCGATGAGGCCGCGCGTGCCTTCGGTAGCGGCGTGCTCTTCCTGGAGCGGCTCGTCACCGGGGCCCGGCACGTCGAGGTGCAGGTCATCGCTGACGGGCAGGGTACGGCGTGGGCGCTCGGCGTCCGCGACTGCTCCGTGCAGCGGCGCAACCAGAAGGTGATCGAGGAGTCGGCCTCGCCGGTCCTCGCTCCGGATCAGGTCGCCGAGCTGAAGACGTCTGCCGAGCGGCTGGCAGTGGCTGTTGGTTATAGCGGCGCTGGGACGGTCGAGTTTCTCTATCACCCGGGCGACAAGCTCTTCGCCTTTCTCGAGGTCAACACCCGGCTGCAGGTCGAGCACCCGATCACTGAGGTCACCACCGAGTTCGACCTGGTGAAGGCTCAGTTGCATGTCGCCGGTGGCGGCCGGTTGGAGGGCACCCAGCCGGCTGAGCAGGGGCACGCGATCGAGGCGCGGCTGAATGCCGAGGACCCGGACCGCGACTTCGCTCCCTCACCCGGCCGGATCGCGCGACTGCGGCTGCCGACCGGGCCCGGCGTACGGGTGGACACCGGGGTCAGCGAAGGCGACTCGATCCCGGCGGACTTCGACTCGATGATCGCCAAGATCATCGCGTACGGCCGGACCCGGGACGAGGCGCTGGGCCGCCTTCGCCGGGCGGTGGCCGACACCGTGGTGGTGCTGGAAGGCGGTGCGACCAACAAGAGCTTCGTGCTCGATCTGCTGGACCAGCCTGAGGTGATCGACGGCAGCGCCGACACCGGCTGGATCGACCGGGTCCGCGGCGAGGGCCGGCTGGTCTCGAGCCGGCACTCCGGGATCGCGCTGATCGCAGCGGCCATCGAGGCGTACCAGGAGGCCGAGCGGGTCGAGCGGCAGCGGCTGCTGGAGACCGCCCGGGGTGGGCGTCCGCAGGTGCAGCACGAGGTGGGCCGGGCGATCGCGCTGAAGCTGCGCGGAGCGTCGTACAAGGTGACTGTCGCCCGGGTCGGCGCCAGCCGGTACCGCGTGGGTGTTGGCGTTGGCGACGAGTTGCAGTCGCTGGATGTGGAGCACGAGCGGCTGGATGCGTACGACGTACGCCTGGTTGTTGCTGGTCATCGCTTCCGCTTGGTGACTGCGACGCATGGGCCGGTGCACCTGGTTGAGGTCGACGGTGTGACGCACCGGGTGAGCCGGGACGAGGGTGGCTTCCTGCGGGCGCCTTCGCCGGCACTGGTGGTTGCGACTCCGGTTGCTGCTGGTGCTGAAGTCGAGGCCGGTGCACCGGTGCTCGTGCTGGAGAGCATGAAGATGGAGACCGTGCTGCACGCGCCGTTCAAGGCGATCGTGCGCGAGCTGCCGGTATCGACCGGTAGCCAGGTGGAGACCGGTGCGCCGCTGGTGCTGCTGGAGCCGGTCGGTGATGCCGATGCGGTCGTGGAGACGAGCGAAAGCATCGATCTGGAGCTGCCGGAGCCCAACGGCACGCCGCCGGCGGAGGTGCGGGTGGCTCGTGGGCTGGACGATCTGGGCAGCATGCTGCTCGGGTTCGACATCGATCCCCGCGACGAGGGGCGGACGCTGTCGGAGTACCTGTCGGCCCGGGCGGAGCTGGCGGCACCGCCGGTGGCGGAGGAGATCGGCGTACTGCGACTGTTCGCCGATCTGGCCGAGTTGAGCCGCAACCGGCCGGCCAGCGAGGACCTGCGCACCGAGTTGCGAGTGCACAGCCCCAAGGAGCACTTCCACACGTATCTGCAGACGCTCGACACCGAGCGCGCGGGGCTGCCAACTGAGTTCACCGAGCGGTTGTCGCGAGTGCTGGGCCACTACGGCGTCAAGGACTTGGACCGTAGCGACGAGCTGACCGACGCGGTGTTCCGGATCTTCCTGGCTCAGCAGCGCACGACTCCCGACGTACTGCTGGTGACGTCGTTGCTGGAGCAGTGGCTCGTCGAGGACAAGCCTGAGGCGCCGCTGGATGCCGAGGCATACGCCGTACTGGAACACCTGGTGCTGGCTACTCAGCTGCGCTTCCCGGTGATCGGTGACCTCGCTCGCAGTGTGCGGTTCCGCTGGTTCGACCAGCCGCAGGTCGACCAGGCGCGTGCTGAGGTGCTTGCAGGAGTTGGCGATGAGCTTGCTGCCCTCTCGCTGGACCCCGATGCGCCGGGACATGCCGAGCGGGTCGAGGCGCTGGCGACGATCCCCGAGCAGATCGTGCGGTTCCTGGCCGAGCGGCTCGAGGGTGGCGTCAACGGCACCGAGCCGATGCTGGAAGTGCTGGTACGTCGGCACTACCTCGAGTACGAGCTGCACGGTCTGCGCAACGCCACTGTGAACGGCCGTGCTTTCACCACTGCCGACTACACCGTCGACGCGCGTCCGACGCATCTGGTGACCACTATCGGCACGGTTGATGAGCTGGCTGATCCGGGGAGTTCGCTGGTTCGTGACTTGTCGGCTGAGCTCGCTGCCCGGCCTGCAGGACATGAGACGGTGGCGGATCTCTACCTGTCTTGGCCGCAGACGCCGGAGTCGCCGCAGGAGGCCTCCGACCGGCTCTGCGAGATCGTCGCGCCGCTGCTGTTCGAGCAGCAGGTACGCCGGGTGGCCATCGCCCTCGTACCAGGTGGCGGCCGCGAGGTCTGGTACTTCACCTACCGCCTCGGTGCCCAAGGCGTCGTCGAGGACGACAACGTACGCGGCGTGCACCCGATGGTCGGCCGCCGGCTCAACCTGTGGCGGCTCCGCGACTTCCGGATCACCCGGCTGGACGCGCCGCAGGACGTGCTGCTGTATCACTGCGTTGCCCGGGACAACGAAGCCGACGAGCGATTGGTCGCGCTCGCCCAGGTGCGCCAGTTCGCCGCGGTCCGGGACGAGGACGGCAAGATCACCGCGCTGCCGCACGTCGAACGGGCGATCGCGAACTGCCTGGAGGGCATCCGGCGGGCCCGCAGCGCGCTCGGTGCGGCCGGCGCGAAGCTGGAGATGAACCACGTCTGGGTGACGATCTGGCCGGTCCTCGACGCCGAGGTCGCCGAGCTGACGGCGCTCAAGCGCAACATCGCCCCGCTGACCTCCGGCGCCGGGATCGAGGAGGTCAGCGTCGCCGGCCGCGTGATGGGCACCAACGGCGTACCGTTCGCCGTCGTCGGCCGGTTCTACTACCAGCCCGGTGCCGGCGTCGTGACGGCCGTCGAGCGGCCCGCGACCGAGCCACTCAAGCCGCTCGACGACTACGCGCAGAAGGTGCTGCGCTCCCGTCGCCGTAACACCGTCTACCCCTACGAGGTGGCCGGGATGGTCGCCGGGGCAGGCGGCAGCTACGTCGAGTACGACCTGGACGATGCCGGTGTGCTGGTCCCGATCGACCGGCCGCGCGGCCTGAACAAGGCCGGCCTGATCGTCGGCATCATCAGTACGCCGACCCGTCGGCACCCCGAAGGCGTCCGGCGTGTCGTGCTGAGCGGCGACCCGACCAAGGCGCTCGGTGCGGTCGCCGAGGCCGAGTGCACCCGGATCATCGCGGCGCTCGAGCTGGCCGAGGAGCTGAAGATCCCGGTCGAGTGGTTCGCGGTCTCGGCCGGCGCCCGGATCTCGATGGACTCCGGCACCGAGAACATGGACTGGATCGCCAAGGCGCTGAAGCGGATCGTCGAGTTCACCCAGGCCGGTGGCGAGATCAACATCGTTGTCGCCGGCATCAATGTCGGCGCGCAGCCGTACTGGAACGCCGAAGCGACGATGCTGATGCACACCAAGGGCATCCTGGTGATGACGCCGGACTCGGCGATGGTGCTGACCGGCAAGGAGTCGCTGGACTTCTCCGGTGGCGTCTCGGCCGAGGACAACTACGGCATCGGCGGCTACGACCGGGTGATGGGCCCGAACGGCCAGGCGCAGTACTGGGCTCCTGATCTGGCCGGTGCACGCGACATTCTGATGGCGCACTACGACCACACGTACGTCGTACCGGGGGAGCCCGGGCCGCGCCGGGCGCCGACCACCGACCCGCACGACCGCGACGTCACGACGTTCCCGCACGATCCGGCCGACGGTGGGTTCACCACCGTGGGGCAGATCTTCTCCGCGGCGACCAACCCGGATCGCAAGAAGGCGTTCGACATCCGCACGCTGATGCGGGCCGTTGCCGACCAGGACCACCCGATGCTGGAGCGTTGGGCGGGGATGGCCGATGCGGAGACGGCGGTCGTGGCCGACACCAGGCTCGGTGGGATGCCGGTGTGTCTGCTGGGGATCGAGTCCAAGCCGGTGCCGCGGCGTGGCTTGTCGCCGACGGACGGGCCGGATGTCTACACGGGTGGCACGTTGTTCCCGCGGTCGTCGAAGAAGGCGGCACGGGCGATCAACGGAGCCAGCGGGAACCGTCCGCTCGTCGTACTGGCGAATCTGTCCGGGTTCGACGGGTCGCCGGATTCGATGCGGAACCTGCAACTGGAGTACGGCGCCGAGATCGGTCGCGCGATCGTCAACTTCGACGGGCCGATCGTGTTCTGCGTGGTCTCGCGCTACCACGGCGGCGCGTTCGTCGTCTTCTCCAAGGCGCTGAACCCGCGGATGACCGTGCTGGCCGTCGAGGGCTCGTTCGCCTCGGTGATCGGCGGCGCCCCGGCCGCGGCCGTGGTGTTCTCCCGCGAGGTCAACACCCGGACGTCGGCCGACCCGCGGGTGGCCGATGTCTCGGCCCGCCTGGCCGCGGCCGAGGGTGCCGAGCGGGCCAACCTCGCCAACGAACTGGCCGAGGTCCGCTCGGCGGTGCGCGCGGAGAAGCTCGGCGAGGTCGCGTCGGAGTTCGACCGGGTGCACAGCATCCAGCGCGCGGTCGCCGTCGGCTCGGTGGACGCGGTCATCCAGCCCGAGGAGCTCCGCCCCCAGCTCATCGCCGCCCTGGAGGCAGGACACTAGCTACCCTGGGAACGTGCGCTCTCGCCCCACACTGACCTGGTCTCCTGGACCCGACGTGCTCTCGTTGGATCCAGGTACGACGGATGTCGCGCCGGTTGCCGAGGTGGTGGGGGACGGGAGAGTCGTGGTGCTGAGTGGGGCCGGGATCTCGACCGAGTCGGGGATCCCGGACTACCGCGGTGCGAGTGGCAGTCTGCGGACGCATACGCCGATGACGTACGGCGACTTCGTCGGGAGTGCCGCGGGACGGCAGCGGTACTGGGCGCGCAGTCACCTGGGCTGGCGGACGATCGCGCGGGCGGCTCCGAACGACGGGCACCGGGCGGTCGCCGTACTGCAGGCGCGTGGGTTTCTGAGCGGCGTGATCACGCAGAACGTCGACGGGCTGCATCAGGCGGCCGGTGCGCGCGACGTGATCGAGCTGCACGGCAATCTCGACCGGGTGATCTGCCTGGACTGTCGCCGGACGACGCCGCGGGAAGAGCTGGATCGACGGCTGCGTGAGGCGAATCCGTTCTTCGAAGGAGTTGCGACCCGGATCAACCCGGACGGCGACGTGGAGCTGCCGGAGGACGTCGTCCAAGGGTTTCAGCTGGTGCCGTGCACGAACTGTGGGTCGGCGTTGCTGAAGCCGGACGTGGTGTTCTTCGGGGAGAACGTGCCGAAGCCGCGGGTCGAGCGGTGCTACTCACTGATCGACGAGGCGCGCGCGGTGCTCGTGCTCGGCTCGTCGTTGACGGTGATGTCCGGCTTCCGGTTCGTCCGGTACGCCGCGAAGGCGGGCAAGGAGGTGCTGATCGTCAACCAGGGCATCACCCGGGGCGATCCGTACGCGACCCATCGGGTGGATCTCCCGTTGGGACAGGCCCTGACCGAGATCACCGCACTGGTTTGAGAAATGAGCACCGGGCCGGTCCACGCGTGAAGTGGGGCCGGCCCGGCGTCCGCCGTACGGATTGGAAAGGGTCAGCGTTGCGCGCCGGTCCGTAGGCGGTTCATGGCGGCCTTGACGGCCGGGTCCTGCTGCATCGTCGCAGCCTTCTTGCTCAGGTCGCTGGCCTCGCGGGCCCACTGTGCCTGCTCGGCGGGAGTGATCGTTTCCTGCGCGCCGGTGAGCTTCTTGAAGGTCAGCGCGGTGACGCCGGCCTGGCCTTCGTAGCGGGGGTGGTAGTTGAGGGCGCGGAGCAGGTTGATGTCCTTGCCCTGGATCCAGGCCTGGCCCTCCGGGGCACAGGCGTCGTGGCCGGTCGAGGGGCCGAAGGTGTCGACGTACAAGGCGCCGCCCGCCTTGGCTGCATTCTCGACGGCCTGGTTGAGCTTCTGCTCGATCGAGTACAGGTAGGCGTAGTCGCCGTCGGCGAACGGCAGGATGGCCGGGCAGGTGCCCTTCTCCGGCGCGATCTTCGGGTAGCCGATCAGGGCGATCGTCGCCTTCGGGGACCGCTGCTTGATGCCGTTGACCACGTCGGTGATCCGGACCTGGGTCTGGGCGATCTTGTCGGCCAGCGTGTCCTTGCCGGCCACGGTGAAGTGCTGCTTGCACGGCGCGCCGGCCGGGTCATTGTCGCGCAGGCCCGGGCAGGTGCCGACGATGTCGCCGAAGACGCCGAAGTCGTTCCCGCCGATCCCGAGGGTGACGAGGTCGGTGTCCGCGGTCAGCACGTTGAACTGCGGCGGGAAGGTGCCGAGCGGGGTGGCCTGTGGCTGGGTCATGTTCGTGGTGTCCGCGCCGCCGCAGCTCACGTCGGCGAACGAGGTGACCTGGAGCTGCGCGGCCAGTTGCTTGGGGTAGTTGCTGATCGAGCGCAGGCAGCCGAGCGACAGCAGCTCGGGCAGCGGCACGAGCGGCGCGGAGGTGTAGGAGTCACCCAGCGCGACGTACCTCGTGTACTTCGCGGCCGGGGCGAACGCGGTTGCCGTGCTCGTGACCGACCCGGCGACCAGGACTGCGGCGACGGTGGCGGCGACCAAGCGGTGCAGCTTCACAGGACCTCCGAGGGGGTGACCAGATGCCGCCGCCCACCATAAGTTGAGTCACGGCGTGATTACAAGGGGTGATCATCCGGTCCCTGGTGACGGACTCCGCGGACCGGCATGGAATCCTGCTGTCATGCGTGTCTGGCACGGTTTGGACGAGGTGGATGCCGATTTCGGCCCCTCGGTCGTCACCATCGGCAACTTCGACGGCGTGCACCGCGGGCACCAGGAGGTGCTGGCGCACGCCCGGGCCCGGGCGGAGCGGCTCGGCGGCCTCCCGGTGGTCGCCATGACGTTCGATCCGCACCCGATGGCGGTACTGCGGCCCGGCCATGCGCCGGCGATGATCAGCGACCCCGCCGAGCGGGCCACGTTGCTCGGCGCGGCCGGTGCGGACGCCGTACTGATCCTGCCGTTCGACAAGGAGACCGCGGCCTGGTCGCCGCAGGAGTTCATCGAGCGGGTTCTGGTCGGCACCCTGCACGCCAAGGCGGTCGTGGTGGGGGAGAACTTCCGCTTCGGTCACAAGGCCGCCGGGCACGTCGACACCCTGGTCCAGGCGGGCCTGGAGGCCGGTTTCGAGGTCGAGGGACTGTCGCTCGCGGGCGACGCCCAGCCCTGGTCCTCGACCTACATCCGCGGCCTGATCGCCGAGGGCGATGTGGAGGGTGCGGCGGTCGCGCTGGGTCGGCCGTTGCGGGTCACCGGGACCGTGGTCGAGGGCGACAAGCGGGGCCGCGAACTCGGGTACCCGACAGCCAACATCCCTGCCCTGCAAGGCGCCGCAGTCCCGCTGGACGGTGTGTACGCCGGGTGGCTGACCGTGCTCGACGCGGCGCCCGGCACCCCGCAGTACGGGGAGCCGTTGCCCGCGGCGATCAGCGTGGGGAGCAACCCGACCTTCGACGGGGTGGACCGCCGGGTGGAGTCGTACGTGCTCGACCGCGACGACCTGGAGCTGTACGGCTCCCGGATCGCGGTGGACTTCGTCGCCCGGCTCCGCGGCAGCCAGATCCGGTTCGAGACGATCGACGACCTGCTGGACCAGATGAAGCTCGACGTCGACGGCGCCCGGCGGATCCTTACCGCGAATTAGGGTGACGCGTCCACGGACTGGTACCGTGGACGCTGCCGTCTGAACGGCCGCGGATCGAGAGTGCCCGGGTGACCCAAGCCCCGGTGCGCCGCGCAACGGACATCGAGAGGATCACCTAAGTGTCGTCAGCCAATCCTGAGGCGAAGAAGAAGATCATCGGCGAGTACGCCCTGACCGAGGGCGACACCGGTTCCCCCGAGGTCCAGGTCGCGCTCCTGACCCACCGCATCGCGGACCTGACCGAGCACCTGAAGGAGCACAAGCACGACCACCACAGCCGTCGTGGTCTGCTCCTCCTGGTCGGCCAGCGTCGCCGCCTGCTGAACTACCTGGCGAAGAAGGACATCAACCGCTACCGGTCCCTGATCGAGCGGCTCGGTCTTCGCCGATGACGTCGTGAGAAGCGGCCACCGCTGTTCCGGGGTGGCCGCTTCTCGCGTATCCACGCAGCAGCGTGGGACAACTGAATAATCAACGACAACGAGACGACGCGAGGTTGCGTACCGGCCGACGACCGGTCCTCGGTAGTGGCCTTCGGGACAGCACACGCTGCACCCGCGGGCCTCGATCGAAGACCGGCACACCCCGGAGAACTCGCGCCTCACAGTCGTCTCAAGTGACGAGAGGGGTATCCCGTGTCGGGATCCACCAACGCGCCCATGGAGGGCGCAGAGTTCGCTGAAGCCGTCATCGACAACGGCAGCTTCGGCACCCGTACCATCCGCTTCGAGTCGGGCCGCCTGGCCCAGCAGGCCGCCGGCTCCGCCGCCGCCTACCTCGACGGCGACACGATGGTGCTGTCGGCCACCACGGCCAGCAAGAAGCCCAAGGACCAGTTCGACTTCTTCCCGTTGACGGTGGACGTCGAGGAGCGGATGTACGCCGCCGGCCGGATTCCGGGCTCGTTCTTCCGCCGGGAGGGCCGCCCTTCCGAGGAGGCCATCCTGACCTGCCGGCTGATCGACCGCCCGCTGCGGCCGTCGTTCGTCTCCGGCCTGCGCAACGAGATCCAGGTCGTCATCACGGTCCTGGCGCTCAACCCGGACACGCTGTACGACGTACTGGCGATCAACGCCGCGTCGATGTCCACCCAGATCGCCGGCCTGCCGTTCTCCGGCCCGATCGGCGCCACCCGCGTTGCCCTGATCGACAAGCAGTGGGTCGCGTTCCCGACCCACACCGAGCTCGAGGACGCCGTCTTCGACATGGTGGTCGCGGGCCGGGTCACCGACACCGGTGACGTCGCGATCATGATGGTCGAGGCCGAGTCCACCCCGGGCACCTTCGACGCCGTTGCCGCCGGCAAGCAGGCGCCGACCGAGGAGATCGTGGCCCAGGGCCTCGAGGCCTCCAAGGCGTTCATCAAGACGCTGGTCGAGGCGCAGTCCGAGCTGGCCGCCAAGGTCTCCAAGCCGACCGGCGAGTTCCCGCTGTTCCCGGACTACCAGGATGACGCCTTCGCCGCTGTCGAGGCCGCTGCCACCGAGGAGCTGTCGCAGGCGCTCACCATCGCGGGCAAGCACGACCGCGAAGAGGCCACCGACGCGATCAAGGCCGCCGTGATCGACAAGCTCGCCGCCGACTTCGAGGGTCGTGAGAAGGAGCTGTCCGCAGCCTTCCGCTCGCTCACCAAGAAGCTGGTCCGCCAGCGCGTGCTGACCGACAAGGTCCGCATCGACGGCCGTGGGCTGACCGACATCCGGCCGCTCAAGGCGCAGGTCAAGGTGCTCCCGCGGGTGCACGGCTCGGCGATCTTCGAGCGCGGCGAGACCCAGATCATGGGTGTCACCACGCTGAACATGCTCCGGATGGAGCAGCAGCTCGACACGCTCTCCCCGGAGACGCGCAAGCGCTACATGCACAACTACAACTTCCCGCCGTACTCGACCGGTGAGACCGGCCGGGTCGGTTCGCCGAAGCGCCGCGAGATCGGACACGGCGCATTGGCCGAGCGGGCCCTGGTGCCGGTGCTGCCGTCACGCGAGGACTTCCCGTACGCGCTGCGTCAGGTGTCCGAGGCGCTCGGCTCGAACGGCTCCACCTCGATGGGTTCGGTCTGCGCCTCGACGCTGT
This sequence comes from Kribbella sp. NPDC006257, assembly GCF_040613535.1. Classification (NCBI taxonomy): domain Bacteria; kingdom Bacillati; phylum Actinomycetota; class Actinomycetes; order Propionibacteriales; family Kribbellaceae; genus Kribbella; species Kribbella sp. NPDC006257. The sequence goes on along the minus strand of NZ_JBEXSJ010000063.1, from coordinate 10,515 downwards.
CGCTGCTGTCGGCCGGTGTGCCGCTGAAGGCGCCGGTGGCCGGGATCGCGATGGGCCTCATCTCCGGTGAGGTCGACGGCGAGACGCAGTACGTCGCGCTGACCGACATCCTCGGCGCGGAGGACGCGTTCGGCGACATGGACTTCAAGGTCGCCGGCACGAAGGACTTCGTCACCGCCCTGCAGCTGGACACCAAGCTGGACGGCATCCCGGCCAGCGTCCTCGGCGCGGCGCTGACCCAGGCCAAGGACGCCCGGCTGACCATCCTGGACGTGATGGCCAAGGCCATCGACGCCCCGGGTGAGATGAGCGAGTTCGCCCCGCGGGTCATCTCGGTGAAGGTCCCGGTCGACAAGATCGGCGAGGTCATCGGCCCCAAGGGCAAGATGATCAACCAGATCACCGACGAGACCGGTGCCGACATCTCGATCGAGGACGACGGCACGGTGTACATCGGTGCGACGGACGGCCCGTCGGCCGAGGCGGCGCGCGCGATGATCAACGCGATCGCCAACCCGACGATGCCGGAGAAGGGCGAGCGCTACCTGGGCACGGTCGTGAAGACGACCAACTTCGGTGCGTTCATCTCGCTGCTCCCCGGCAAGGACGGTCTGCTGCACATCTCGAAGCTGCGCGGCCTGGCCGGTGGCAAGCGGGTGGAGGCCGTCGAGGACATCCTGTCCGTCGGCCAGAAGCTCCAGGTCGAGATCGCCGAGATCGACGACCGCGGCAAGCTTTCGCTGATCCCCGTCGTCGAGGGTGACGACAACGCAGCGAAGGCGCCAAATGATGACGCTGCCAAGGCTGATGACGCAGAGGTCGCTCCCGCCGAGTGACACGTGCCATCACCAGCACGCTGCTGAGCTCGGAGGCAGGCGGTCCGGTCAAACGGACCGTCCTGCCCTCCGGGCTCCGCGTGCTTTCCCAGTCCGTACCGGGCTTCCGCTCGGTCACCTTCGGCCTCTGGGTCGGCGTCGGATCCAGGGACGAACCGATCCAGCTCTCCGGTGCGACGCACTTCCTCGAACACCTGCTGTTCAAGGGCACCGAGCGCCGCGACGCGCTGGAGATCTCCTCGGAGATCGACGCGGTCGGCGGCGAGATGAACGCCTTCACCGGCAAGGAGTACACCTGCTACTACGCGCGGGTGCTCGACTCCGACCTGCCGCTCGCGGTCGACGTCATCTGCGACATGATCACCTCGGCCACGCTCACCGAAGAGGACGTCGAGAGTGAGCGCGACGTCATCGACGAGGAGATCGCGATGCACGCCGACGAGACGTCGGACCACATCCACGACCTGTTCGCCGAGCAGCTCTGGGGCTCGTCGCCGCTCGGCCGCTCGATCACCGGTACGCCGGAGTCGGTCGCCGCGCTGACCCGTCGCCAGGTGGCCGGCTGGTACCGGCGCCGCTACCGCCCGGAGAACATCGTCGTCTCCGTCGCGGGCAACGTGGAGCACGCGGATGTCGTCAAGCTGGTCCGCAAGGCCTTCGAGAGGCACTGGGCAACCGGTGAAGCCGAGCCGACGCCGGTACGCCGGGGGTCGGCGCGCCGCGTTCCGACGTACGGCGGGGTGCGGGTTCACCATCGCGACGTCGAGCAGGCGCATCTGGTGCTGGGGATGCCCGGGCTGGTGCGCAACGACGAGCGGAAGTTCGTCGCCGGCGTGCTGCACGGGATCGTCGGTGGCGGAATGTCGTCGCGGCTGTTCCAGGAGGTCCGGGAGAAGCGAGGGCTGGCGTACTCGGTGTTCACCTTCGGATCGGCGTACGCGGATGCCGGCATGGTCGGCGTCTACGCGGGCTGTCTGCCGAAGAAGGCGCCGGAGGTGCTCGAGGTGATCCAGGCCGAGCTGGCCACGATCGCCAAGGGCGGCATCACCGCCGACGAACTGCTCCGCGGCAAGGGCCAGATGCGCGGCTCGGTCGTGATGGGCCTGGAGGACACCGGGGCCAAGATGACCCGGATCGCCAAGGCCGAACTCGTGTACGGCGAACTGCCGACGGTCGACGACATCCTGCGCAGCATCGACGCGGTCACCCTCGACGACGTCCAGGACCTGGCCGCCGAGCTCTACGCCGGCCACCCCGCGCTGACCGTGATGGGCCCCTTCGACGAGAACAGCACCGCCTTCACCCTGTAGTCACAGTCAGCACAAGACCGCTTGCACCTCGTGTGCAGGCGGTCTTTGCTTTTCGGGACGGACCCGCTGACATCAGATGACTTTGCTGTATGGCGGGGTTATCGTGGCCGAAGGGACCTTTGTGGGTGCAGGTGCTCTGAGGTCTCGGTCAGGTAACGCGAGCTGTAGTTTGTCCCTGACAACGTTGACATGCTTCGCCGGAACCAGCCAACATGGCGGCTATTCCCGCCTACCGGCCCTCCCGCCGAGGAAGTTGGTTCGACCGTGCGACGTGCGACTGGTGTTCTGGGGGTGGCGCTCGGGCTCGCCCTGGTGCTCAGCTCCTGTGGAGACGGCAAGAGCTCCGGCGGTGCCGGTGGCGGAGCCAAGAGCGAGGTCATCGCGATCGCCGCGGACCCGCTGGACTACATCAACCCGCTGAACGAGAACGGCAGCCCTGGCATCCAGGTCGCCCAGGCGATGTTCGCGCCGCTGGTCGCGACGGATCCGAACACCGGCAAGACCGTCAACGTGATGGCCGACTCGGTCACCCCGGACAAGACCAGCCAGACCTGGACGATCAAGCTCAAGCCGGGCAACACCTTCCAGAACGGGCAGCCACTGACCGCGAAGGACTACGTCGACAGCTGGAACCTGACCGCCCAGGGCTCGACCGCGTGGAAGAACAACGGCTTCTTCTCCAAGGTCGAGGGGTACGACGCGATGAACCCGCCGACCCCGGACGGCGCCACCCCGAAGCCGACCTCGGTGAAGACGCTCAGCGGCCTGAAGCAGATCGACGACCTGACCTTCTCGGTGAAGCTCAAGGTGCCGTTCTCGCAGTTCGGCCTGACCCTGCAGTACCTCGGCCTGGCCCCGCTGCCGGAGGAGGTCCGGAAGAACCCGGACGCCTACAAGCGCAAGCCGATCGGCAACGGCGCGTTCAAGCTGGACGGCACCTGGAACCCCGGTGACGACATCAAGCTGACCAAGTGGGACGGCTACAAGGGCCCGAACGCGCCCGAGGCGGACGCCATCACCTACCGGTTCATCCCGAACGCGGACACGGCGTACAACGAGTTCCTGGCCGGCAACGTCGACTTCGTGGACGTGCCGCCGACCAAGATCAAGACCTTCAAGACCGACGCGCCCGACGGCTGGGTAACCGCTACGAGCTCGGGCGCCAACTACCTGGTGATGCCGGCCTGGGATCCCCGCTACAAGAACCCCAAGCTGCGGCACGCGTTCTCGATGGCGATCGACCGGAAGGCCTTCGCCGACCTGGTCGGCCTGGCCACTCCGTCCAACGGCCTGGTCTCGCCGGACATGGACGGCTACCGCCCGGACGCCTGCAAGTTCTGCAACTTCGACCCGACCGCGGCCAAGCAGTTGCTGGCGGAGGCGGGCGGCTTCTCCGACCCGGTGAACATCAGCTACAACACCACGTCGGCCACCGGTCAGATCTTCGCCGAGGCGATCGGCAACATGCTCCGGCAGAACCTCGGCCTGCAGGTGAAGTACTCCGGCAAGCAGGGTTCGGAGATCACCGCGCTGGCCGACACCCGCAAGCTCGACGGCCTGCGGTTCAGCGGCTGGGGTCATGACTACCCGTCGATCGAGGACTACCTGACCCCGATGTTCAAGTCCAACGGTGACGCGAACTTCTCCGGTTACAACAACCCCGAGCTGGACAAGGTGCTGGCCCAGGGCGACGCCGAACCGAACCCGGAGAAGGCGATCAAGCTCTACCAGCAGGCCGAGGACATCGCGCTCGCAGACATGCCGCTGATCCCGTTGTACGCCAAGCAGAACGCATACCTGCACTCGGCGAAGATCAGTCCCCGGGTCTCCAAGTACACCGGCGTACAGGCTCTCTACTCGACCTTCAAATGACCCGGTTCGTCCTCCGCCGGATCCTGGCGGCCATCCCGATCGGCCTGATCGTCACGCTGGGGGTCTTCGCGCTCGTGTTCGCGATGCCCGGAGACCCGCTGCGCGAACTGGCCGGTGACAAGCCCATCCCGGCCGCGGTGCTGGCCGCGAAACGGGCCCAGTTCCACCTCGACGACCCGTTCATCGTGCAGTACCTGCTGTCGATGAAGGACATGTTCACCGGCCACTTCGGTACGACGTTCGCCGGTGCCGACATCGCCGGCCAGCTCCGGTTGCGGATCCCCGTGACGCTGAAACTGGCCACGATGAGCCTGGCGTTCCAGTGGATCGCAGGCCTGCTCTTCGGCCTGTACGCCGGGTTCCGGCGCAACGGGATCGTCGACCGGATGCTGTTGCTGTCGACGCTCGTCGTACTGGCTGTTCCTGGCCTGGTGCTGTATTTCGCCGGGCAGTTCCTGCTCGGCGTACAGCTGAAGGTGTTGCCCGTTTCGGGAATCTCGGACGGGTATCCGTTGGCGTATTTGCTGCCGGCTGTCTGTATCGCGATCACCGGATTCGCGGGGATGGCGCGGTTGACCCGTACGTCGATCGTGGATACCGCGAACTCCGACTTCGTCAAGACGGCGCGGGCGAAAGGGCTGGGGGAGCAGCGCATTCTTTGGCATCACGTGCTGCCGAACGCCTTGCTGCCCGTGGTCACGTTGATGGGCATCGACTTCGCCGGCATCTTCGCCGGCGCGGTCCTTGCCGAGAGCATCTTCAACCTGCCGGGGCTGGGGCAGTTCCTGTTCCAGTCGATCCGGTTCCACGAAGGGGGCGTGGTGGTGCTGCTGTCCACGCTGGCCTTCGTGATGTTCATCGTGATCAACCTGATCGTGGACATCGTCTACGGCTTCATCGACCCGAGGGTGCGCAATGTCTGAGACCCAGCAAGTCTTCGGCGCGGAGGCGCAGGACCTCGAAGGGCGGACGCTGTCCAATCGCGAGCTGCTGCGGGCGCTGCTGCGCAAACCGCAGTTCGTGATCTGCGTGGTGCTGGTGCTGATCGTCTTTGCGATGGCTGCTTTCCCGGGGATCTTCACGTCGGTTGATCCTCGCTTCTGCGAGCTCGCGAAAAGTGCTCGCAGCCGGGAGCCTGGGCATCCGTTCGGGTTCGACATCCAGGGGTGTGACTACTTCGCCAACGTGATCTACGGTGCTCGGCCGTCGGTGCTGGTGAGTCTGGTGGCGGGCTTCGGCGGGTTCGCGGTGGCAGGGATCCTCGGCCTGCTGGCCGGCTACTTCCCGGGTGCGGTCGACACGATCATCTCCCGGGTCGCGGACGTGTTGTTCGCCCTGCCGGGGCTGATCGCGCTGATCGTGATCCTCAACTCGGTGCCGAACCGGAGCATCTGGATCATCGTCGCGATCATCCTGGTGACGGGCTGGCCGCAGGGGATGCGGGTGATGCGATCGACGGTGTTCTCGGTGCGGAACCGCGAGTACGTGCTGGCGGCGCGATCGATCGGCGTACCGCCGCTGCGGATCCTGCGCAAACACGTGTTCCCGAACGCGATGGCGCCGCTGCTGGCGATGACGACGCTGGGGATCGGCGGGCTGATCGGGCTGGAGGCTGTGCTCACGTTCCTCGGGGTCGGGCTGCAACCACCGTCGATCTCCTGGGGATCGCAGTTCGGTGTTGCGGCGGCTTACCGGGACACGCCGCACCTGTTCATCTGGCCGGCGATCTTCATCTCGACCACCACGATCTCGTTCATGATCATCGGCGACTCGATCCGAGACGCCCTCGACCCGAAGCTGATCCGATGATGAGTTCTGGCGAAGTACTTCTGAAGGTTTCCGACCTGACCGTTGAATTCGACACTCCGCGTGGACCCGTGCGGGCTGTTGACGGGGTGTCGTGGCAGGTTCGGGCGGGGGAGACGCTGGCGATTCTTGGTGAGTCCGGGTCGGGGAAGTCTGTTTCGACGCAGGCGTTGACCGGGATTCTGGAGATGCCGCCAGGGCGGATCGTGTCCGGTACGGCGGAGTACCGGGGGACGGATCTGATCTCGCTGACGACGCGGGAGCGACGCAAGATCGTCGGCGACCGGATCACGATGGTCTTCCAGGATTCGCTGTCCGCGCTGAATCCGGTGCAATCGGTCGGCAAGCAGATCGCCGAGTGCTACCGGGTGCACCGGGGCATGTCGAAGCGCGACGCGATGAAACGCGCTGCGGAGATGCTCGATCAGGTCCGGATCCCGGCCGCTGCGAAACGGGTGAACGACTACCCGCACGAGTTCTCCGGCGGCATGCGGCAGCGGGTGATGCTGGCGATGGCGCTCGCGCTCGACCCCGACGTACTGATCGCCGACGAGCCGACGACGGCGCTCGACGTCACCGTGCAGGCGCAGATCCTCGAGCTCATCGCGGACCTCCAGACCGAGCGGGACATGGGCGTCGTGCTGATCACGCACGACCTCGGTGTGGTCGCGGATGTCGCCGACAACGTGGTGGTGATGTACGCCGGTCATGTGGTCGAACGAGCTGCTACGGCCGAGGCGTTGGAGCGTCCGGTTCACCCTTATACAGAAGGGCTTCTGCTGTCGATGCCCTCTGCGGATCTGAAGGGTCAGGAGCTGCCGACGATTCCCGGTACGCCGCCTTCGTTGCGGGCAATTCCGTCCGGTTGCGCGTTCCGGACCCGGTGCCCGATCGCTGTGGAGGAGTGCGGTGTTGAGGTGCCGCCGTTGTTGACGGTTGCGCCGGGGCGCGACGCTGCTTGCATCCGGCGTACGAAGATCTCTGTTGAGGAGGCGGTCTGATGTCGTCGTCGTCGGAGTTGCTGGTGGCAACCGATTTGGTGAAGCACTACGACATCAGTCCAGCCTTCTCGTTCGGCCAGAAGACTCTGGTCCGCGCGGTCGACGGCGTTGATCTCGTACTGCGTAAGGGCGAGTCGCTCGGTATCGTCGGTGAATCCGGGTGTGGGAAGTCCACCTTGGTGAGGCTGCTCGCTGCTCTGGAGAAGCCGACGTCGGGATCTTTGCTGTACGACGGCGTGGACGTGGCGAAGCTGAAAGGCAAGGAGCTGCGGAAGTGGCGCCAGAACGTCCAGGTGGTCTTCCAGGATCCGTACTCCGCGCTGAATCCCCGGATGCGCGTCGGCGAGATCGTCGCCGAACCGCTGGAGGTGCACCCGGATGTCTCTCGCGGAATGGATATCCGTTCGCGGGTGCGGGAACTGCTGGAGCTCGTCGGGTTGCGGGCCGAGGACGAGACGCGTTTCCCGCATCAGTTCTCCGGTGGGCAACGGCAGCGGATCGGGATCGCGCGGGCGATCGCGCTGAACCCTGATGTGCTGCTCTGCGACGAGCCGGTTTCCGCGCTCGACCTGTCGGTGCAGGCGCAGGTCGTGAACCTGCTGATGCGGTTGCAGCGGGAGCTCGGTCTCTCGATCATCTTCGTCGCGCACGATCTGTCGGTCGTGCGGCACGTCTCCGACCGGGTGGCGGTGATGTACCTGGGTCGCGTGGCGGAACTGGGTGAACATCACCAGGTGTACGACGTACCGGCTCACCCTTATACGCAAGCGCTTCTCTCAGCTGAACCAGGTCTAGCGCGAAAGGGCCGCCAACGCATCATCCTCGCCGGCGACCCACCCTCTCCCGTCCTGCCGCCCTCCGGCTGCCGCTTCCACACCCGCTGCCTCCGAGCCGAACCCCGCTGCTCCACCGACGTCCCCGAACTCCGGCCCCTCCCCACCGGCCAATCCGTCTCCTGCCACTACGCCGAAGACGCCCAATCCACCTACACCCACTAGCCCACCCCGCGAGTGGGTGGTGATTAGAGTGCCGGGGCATGGGCTCGTTTGAGGTGGCGGTGCATCGGGCGGCGGTGGGGGTGTTGATCACCGACTTCGAGGGGAGGGTGCTGCTCGTCTCGAATCCGTATCGCGAGAATCTCGTGCAGGTCGGCGGGATGGTGGAGCCGGGGGAGAGTCTGGCGGCCGCGGCTGAGCGGGAGGTGCTGGAGGAGATCGGGCTCGAGCTCACCGTCACGCGGCGCTCGGGCCACCAACACGACCATCTACCTGGACTCCGAGCGCACCATCCCGAGCTCACGGCCGTAGGTGTTCGATCCGTACGCCGTATTGCTCGGCGAGCCGGGCTGCGATCAGAGAGCGATGGCACGCCTCCGGGTCGCTCTCGACGCAGAGCAGGGCCGCGATCTCGGCGCGCGACGCGATCGGGCTGAGATCGGCATGGTCGAGGATCTCGGTGGTGTACCGACGGGCGTACTCGGCGGCCAGCACCTGCCGCGACCGTTTGCCGACTCCCTGACGATCGTCCTCGGCGTACTGGACTTGCCGCAGTTCCGTGGTCGGCGCGAGTTCGAGATGGTGCTCGTAGGCGATCCCCGCCTGGACCAGCGACGCCTGCAGCCGCAGCGAGTTCGCCCACGCGTACTCCGGCCCGCGGACACCGCGTCGCTGCCGTACATCCAGCAGCACGCGAACGCCGGCATCCCGCAACTGCTGCAAGAACGACTCACTGTCGAAGCCGTAGACGCCGATGGTCACCAGTTTCATGCGACGGCGGTTGCTTCGAGTTCGACGAGCTGACCTGGGATCGCCAGGCGGGTCACGCCGAGCATCGTGGTGGGCGGGGCGACGCCGGCGGCACCCAGGCGTGACGCCAGTACGCCGTACTGCGGGAAGAGTTGGTCGACGTCGGTGGTGTACACGTTGAGCCGGACCAGGTTCGCCAGGGACATCCCGGCCTCGCCGAGCACCGCTTCCAGATTGTCGAGGCTTACCGCCAACTGCGCTGCCATATCTCCATCATGCAGGGGTTTGCCGTCCTCGCTCATCGAGGTCTGCCCGGAGCAGTAGAGGGTCCGGGTGTGTCCGGAGACGAGCTCGCCTTGGTTGAACCCGAGTTCGAGGGACCACTTCACCGGGTTGACTGCCGTTCGTTCGAGTGCCACATCAGCTCCTTGAGGTTGGTGCGGACGAGCTTTCCGGTAAATCACGACATCCTTCGTCATGTATTTTGAGCCGCATGCGCGCCGACCGCTTGGTCTCGCTGATCCTGCTGCTGCGTCAGCGCGGTCAACTCACGGCGGAGACCCTGGCCAAGGAGCTTGAGGTGTCCACCCGCACGGTCCTGCGCGACATCGAGGCGCTCTCGGCGGCCGGCGTACCGGTGTACGCCGAACGCGGCCGGCACGGCGGGTTCGCTCTACTGCCCGGATTCCGGACCGAACTCACCGGACTGAACCACGACGAAGCGATCGCGTTGCTGGCGGCGGGATCCCGTGGCGGCGAGCAGATCTTCGGCTCCGCGCTTGCGTCGGCCCTGCGGAAGGTGGTCGACGCGCTCCCCGAGAGCCATCGCGCTGGCACCGAGCGCTTCCTCGTCGAGCCCGAAACCGACCTGCTCTCCCGCCGCCTCGTCACCGAGGACGTGCCGCACAGCACGATGGCGGAGGTACGCCGCGCAGTACTGAATGGCCACAAACTACGCATCCACTACGAAGCCACGAACCAGTCGCCGCAATGGCGCACGGTAGACCCGATCGGCCTAGTCACCGTCCGAGACCGCATCTACTTGCTAGCCACCAGATCCGGCGCCGACCGCACCTACCGCCTCTCCCGGATCAAAGCCGCCGAAGAACTCCCCGAACCAGCAGAACGCCCCAACAAGGTCGACCTGGACCGCATCTGGCAGGAACGCCGCACCCAGTTCCTCTCCACCAACCACCTCACCGTGCTGGTCCGCGTATCCCCCGAGCGACGCGAAGACCTCCTGACCCACGCTGTAGCAGTCCGCGCCGAAGCCCCAGATCCAGACGGCTGGCTACGCCTAGAAGTCACCTACCAAGACTCCTGGCACGCCGAGTGGTCCCTCTGGCAACTAGGCCTCTCCGCCGAAGCCCTAGCCCCCCACTCCCTCCGCCAAGCCCTCCACACCCGAGCCCAAACCCTCGCCACCCGCTACCAACCCAAGCCCAAGATCCCTCCGGCCGAAGCAGCGACGTAGCCGCCCGATCCGACCCGGGAGATCGAACCGGACCACAGCGATCAGCGGGCGGTTTGTTCGACCACCTCCGGGGACGGCTGATGCACGGACAATATGACCAGTTGGGAGGAGCCGGGCATCTCGACGATCTCGCGCCTCAGAGCGGGTGCTCCACTGCGTACGACGAGGGGTGACGGCAACGGGCGGCTGCGCAAGGCCCTACCAAGCCAGCATCTTCTCCGCCTCAGCCGGACCGACGTGATCCCAGGGCGAGAAGTGCGTCAGGCGGCGTTGGTGTTGGGGGGTGACTCCGCGTTTGGTGTGCCGGGTGTGGTGTTGGGCATGGTGGGTGGTTCGAGGTAGGCGCGTCCGGTGGGGCTGATGAACACGAGTGTGCCGGTGTCGGTGGTGAGGACTTGCCAGTCGCCGTGGTGCTTGAGTCGGTGGTGGTGGCGGCAGAAGGGTCCGAGGTTTTCGTCGTCGGTGGGGCCT
>NZ_JBEXSJ010000062.1:0-31808 GCF_040613535.1 Kribbella sp. NPDC006257 | reverse complement strand
ATTGGTACCAGCGAGTGGCGGCGGGAGAAGAGCCGGCGCGACCACACGTCGTACTAGCCCTTGATGGCGCCGCCGAGGGCGAAGGCTCCGCCTAGTTTGCGGCTGAGGAGGAGGTAGAGCAGCAGGACCGGGGTGGTGTAGATGAGGGAGTAGGCGGCCAGCTGGCCGTAGTTCGGTTCGCCGTACTGGCCGAAGAAGGTGAAGATGCTCACCGATGCCGGCAGCCGTTCGGGTGACAGCAGCAGCATGAACGGGACGAAGAAGTTTCCCCACATGCCGATGAAGGTGAAGATCAGCACCACGGCGATGCCCGGCCACATCAGCGGCAGGACGATCCGGCGCAGCGCCTTCATGTTGCTGGCCCCGTCCACCCAGGCTGCTTCTTCCAGCGAGATCGGTACGCCGTCCATGAATGTCTTCGTCAGCCAGATCGCGAACGGCAGCGACGAGGTCGCCATGAACATGATCGTCCCGCCGAGTGTGTCCACCAAGTTCAACTGAACAAACAAGCCGTAAACCGGCACCATCACCGCGGTGATCGGCAACCCCGTGCAGAACAACACGGTCAGCAGGAACGGCCGGTTGAACTTGGTCTTGAATCTAGACAAGGGATAAGCCGCCAACACAGCACACACCATCGTCAGCAACGCGGCCCCGCCACACAGCACCAAGCCATTGAGAACAGGCCGGTACGTCGTATCGGTGTTCAGCACCGCCTTGAAGTTGCCCAGCGTCGGGTGCGTCGGCAACTCGACCCGCAGCCCGGCCGTTCGGTTGATCGAGGCAAACAACACCCAGAGCAACGGCAGCACGAACAGCACTCCGAGCCCCAGCAGGATCAGGTTGGCAGCGAGCTTGCTGATCCGGTCACGCGCTATCACGCGGCCTCCGCATTCAGTCCACGCAGGTAGATCAGCGAGAAGACCGCGCCGATCGCCAGCATCACCAGCGCGATCGCGGTGCCGTAGCCGATCTGCGAGAAGCTGAACGCCTGCTCGTACATGTACAGGGGAAGGGTCTGGCTCTTGGTCCCCGGCCCACCGCGCGTCATGGCAAAGATCAAGCCGAAGACGCTCAGGGTCTGCAGCGTGATCAGCATCAGGTTCGTCATGATCGCGCGCGAGATCATCGGCACCGTCACGAACAGCAGCCGTCGCCAGCCGCCGGCGCCGTCCATCTCCGCGGACTCCTCGATCTCCTTCGGCACCTCGCTCAAGGCCGCCGAGTAGACCAGCATCGAGAACGCCGTACCGCGCCAGATGTTCGCGATCGAGACCGCGATGATCGGTGCCGCGTACAACCAGTCCTGGCCGGGCAGCCCGACCTTGTGCAGGATCACGTTCAGCGTGCCGTCGTCGTTGAAGAACGCGCTGAGCAGGTACGCCGCGACGATCTCGGGCAGCACCCACGCGCCGATCACCGCCGTACCGACGAAGTTGCGCACGACCTTGGTGGACCGGCGCATCAGCAGCGAGAGTCCGAGGCCGAGGGTGTTCTGGCCGATGATCGCGGAGATCAAGGTGAAGACCAGGGTCAGCCAGATCGAGTTCACGAACGCCGAGCTGCCGAAGGCCTTGCGGAAGTTGTCCAGGCCGACGAACTTCACGTTGGAGGCGCCGGTCCCGGTCAACGCCATGTTGGTGAACGCGGCGTACACGCAGTACAGGATCGGGCCGGCCAGGAAGACCAGCATCAGGCCGATCGCCGGTCCCAACGGCAGCATCTTCACCAGCTTGGCGCCACGCGGGCGGCCGTTCCGGCCGGCCTTGCGACCGGCCGGAACAGGTACCGCGGGAGCAGATGTCGTCACAAATTCATCCCTTCGAGGGGAGCGGCGTCTCTGCTAGTTACTGGACGTCGTCGTGTGATCCTTGCCGCCGACGATGCCCTCGACCGCTTCGTCGTAGTTCTTCGCCGCCTTGTCCGGCGTCGACTGTCCGGTCATCACGGCTTCCATCGCGGTGATGATCTCGTTGGAGACCTTCGGGTACTCCGGCAGCGCGGGCCGGTAGACGGTCACGGCCACCAGGTCCGTGAAGAACTGCGTGCTCTTCGACGACGACTTGTAGCCGGCGTCCGCGGCAACGTCCTTCCGTACGGCGATCTGCGCGCCGTCGGTGGCGTACTTGGTCGCGTTCTTCTGCGTCTGCAGGGTCTGGATGAACTTCCAGGCCGCGTCCGGCGACTTCGACTTGGCCGGGATCGCCCAGGTCCAGCCACCGGAGAGGCTGACCTTGCCCTTGCCGCTCCCGTCCTGGGTCGGCATCGCGGTCTGGCCGAGCACCTCGGACCACTGCGGCCACGGCTTCGCACCGGTCTTCAGCCAGTTGTTGTACAGCCACGAGCCGTCGAGCGCGATCGCGAGCTTGGAGTTCGGCAGCAGATCGCTACCGACCTTATTGCCCCAGTTCGGGTCGAGCGACTGCTTCGGCTGCGGGGCCAGGCCCTCGGTGAACACGGTCTTGATGAAGTTCAGCGAGTCCTTGAAGCCCTGGCTGCCGACGACCCACTTCTTCTGGTCGAAGTTGTAGAGGGTGTCCTTGGTTCCGTAGAGCAGCATCTCGAAGCCCTGCATCGCGGACGCCTCACCCATCGGCTTGCCCGAGTAGACGTTCAGCGGGATCACGCCGGGCACCTTGGACTTGATCGTGCGAGCGGTGTTCAGCACGTCGTCCCAGGTCTTCGGCTGCCAGTCGGCCGGCAGACCGGCCTTCGCGAAGAGCTGCTTGTTGTACCAAAGGGCCCGAGTGTCAGTCCCGTCCGGTACGCCGTACGTCTTGCCGTCCTGGCCCTTCGCGGCCCCCTTGGCCGTCTCCTCGAACTGGCTCCAGTCAGCCCAGTTCTTGATGTAGTCGTCCAGCGGCCGCAGGTACCCCGCCGTGATGTCGGAGTTGATCAGGAAGGTGTCCTCGTAGACGATGTCCGGCGCGGTGTTGGGCGACCGCATCATCAACTGGATCTTCGTGTAGTAGTCGTTCTCGCTGGCCACGACCGGGACGATCTCGACCTTCGAGCCGGGGTTGGCCGCCTCGTACTCGGTCTTGGCGCCGGTGAGGAAGTTCTTCATCACCGTGCCCGGACCCCACTGCTGGTAGGCGATCTTGATGTTCGCCGGACCCGAGCTCTGACCGCCCGCGTCCGGGGTTTTGGTCGTCGACCCCTGACTGCAGGCCGAGACGCCCAGCAGGAGTGCTCCGACGGCGAGTACACCCGCCCGCTTGAAACCGCTTTTCTTGACCATCACGTCCACCTTCGGGCAATCGTTGTCATCCCGGTACCACCGCTCAAACCCGTCGGGCTTTCCCGTGACCGTAGGAGGCGCAGACCAGTGAAGTCAATGGTTGGTAGACAACGTTGTCGCCCCAAGAACGCCACTGCGCGGTGACCGGTTCGTAACGATCCGGTCACCGCGCTGTCAGGCTTCACGCAGTAGTGGCCGACCCCTCAGTACGGCCACGGACTGCGACCTGACGACTGCGGCCGCGTGCTGCTCCCAGCCCGCACAGCAGCAGGCCGAACAGGATCCAGCAGCCGAGTACGACGAACGGGCGCCCGGAACCGGCTCCATCGAAGAAGCTCACCGAGCGCAACGCCGTACCGGCAGCCCCCGGCGGAAGGAACTGGCCGAGCGTGCCCCACCCGGTCGGCAGCATCTCGGGTGCGCTCGTCAGGCCCGAGAGCGGATTCCCGAGCAGCATCATGGTGGCGCCGCCGAGCGCGAGCCCCGCCGTACCGAGCAACCACTCCAGCCCCAGCAAGGTGAGGCTGATCGCGCCGATCGACATCGCGATCACGCCGGCATTGGCGAAGTAGTTGCCTTCGAGCGAGCCGAGCCAGAACTGCAGCACCGCGGCCAGCGCGAGCGCGCCGGTGATCGCGAACCCGATCGCGCCGCGGACCCGGCTCACGCAATTCTTCAGCAGTTGAACCAACGCTGCGGCACCGATGATCCCGCCCAGCACCAACGGCAGCGCTCCCGCGGCGAGACCCGCGCCACGCGGATCGTCCTTCGGCAGCGGAACGACGTCGGTCACCTTCGGCGCGACGCCACCGTTCTGCGCCGCCATCCCGGCCGAGAGCTGGGTCAGAATCTGGGCGACTGCGGGCCCGCCGGCGGAAGCGGTCAGCACCTCGGGGTGCTGCGGATCGAGCACGATCGCGCCGTAGACGTCCCGGTCCTTGATCGACTGAACCGCCGCACCGCGATCGGCGACGGCCTTGACGTCGAACCCACCCGGCACGGCCTTCTCCAGCCCTGCCCTCACCTGAGCCACCGCCGCATCCGGACCCGCCACCGCTAACGGCAGATCCCGCGGCTGCGACCGAGCCGCCGGCCAGGCAAACGCGATCAGCAACACCGTCAACACCGCCGTGAGCCCCAGAATCACCGCAATCACCGGCGCCCTCCCCCGCTCCCCCGCCCCAGCATGCCCTCCACCCCCGTGGCGCCCACCAACCCCCGTTATCGGTCCGTTGTTACCCGGTGTGTCGCCGTTCATCGGTCCCGAAATACCATCCGGCTGGCCGGCGGCGGGGCGGTCGACGACGGGGCGATCGGCAGACATTTCAATGACTTCCTCTCGAAAACGAATGATCGTTCTTTATTACAAGCCAGCCCGCTCCGCTTGTCAAGAACGGACATTCGTTTTACGTTTCAGTTATGCCCAAGGTCACGCTCGAACACCGCACCGCCCGCTACGAACAGATCGTCGACGCCGCCCGCCGCTGCGCGGTCGAGCAGGGTTTCCACAAGACGACGATGGCGGACGTGATCCGGGAGTCCGGGCTGTCCGCCGGCGCGGTCTACGGCTACTTCAAGAGCAAGGACGAACTCGTCTCGGCCATCGCCGACCAGGCGCTCAGCACGGTCGACGAACTCTTCGAAGGCATCCTCGCGACCAAGGAGCCGCTCACCCCGCTCGCCGCCCTGACCGCGGCTCTCGAGCACGTCCTCCAGATCGCCGAACGCCCCGGCGGCGACATCACCCGGGTCGCCCTGCAGGCCTGGGCCGAGGCGATGCACAACGACGCGATCCTCGGCACCGCTCGGGAGAAGTACACCCACCTGCGCGGCAAGTTCACCGAGGTCGCTCGACGCGCCCAGGCCGACGGCACCGTCGACCCCGACGCAGACCCCGACCACGTCGGGCAGGTCATGTTCGCCGTCCTCCCCGGCTTCCTCCTCCAACGCCTCATCCTCGGCGACGTAACCCCCCAAACCTTCACCGCCGGCCTCACCGCCCTCCTCAAGTAGCCGCCACCCCGCCCAAGCCACACACCTCACCACCACCGCCCGGGCCCACACCTCACCACCACCGCCCGGGCCCCACACCTCACCACCACCCCGCCCCAGCCCCAGCCCCACACCTCACCACCCCCACACCTCACCACCCCCACCCGCGCCGCACCCCACCACCTCCGCCAACCTGCGGCGCCCGCTGCCGCGGTTTCGCCCACTGCCGGGCTATAAACGCAACATCGGCCGAAAATCCCGGCAGCCGCCCACAACTCGCGCAGCGGCGAGCCCCCGCCACCGCGGTTTCAGTCACCGGCCGTCCCTGCCGCGGCTAGCCAGGCGCCCCGCCTCCGCGGTTCGCCGCCGGAGGTCGCCACTCGAGCAGGCGCGCCCACCCGGCGCCACCCGAGCAGACCGCGCCCCATCCGGCGCGTGGGTTAGGTGAAGGTTTTTGCGACTTGTCGCGGTGGGTGACGACGATGTCACCGAGGGGTTGAGTCCCGGCACTTACCCGGTTAGGTTGTCCCGAGGCTTATTTCAAACCCTGAACTAAGGCACTGCGCCACGGCGGGGTCGGGCAGCACGTACGGCGACTGGGGAGTCGGAGGTGCGGGTGGTTTCGCGAGGTGACACGACAACACTGACGACCGGCCGGGACTTCGGCTGGTACTGGGGCAGCCAGACAGCGAGCGCCGTCGGCGACCGGCTCACCGGCTTCGCCGTACCGAGCATCGCCATCCTGACCCTCGACGCGAGCAGCGCCCAAGTAGGAGTACTGGCCGCCCTCGGCTGGCTCGCCTACCCCGCCCTCGGCCTCTTCGCCGGTGCCGCCCTCGCCCACGTCCAGCGCCGCCGCGTGATGATCGCGGGCGAGGTCATGCGCTTCGCCGTCTTCGCGACCGTCCCGCTCGCCGCCCTGGCCGGCTGGGTCACCACCACCCAGCTCTTCGTCGTGGTCGCCGTCGCCGGTGTCGCGACCGTCTTCGTCGACATCGCCGGCCAGTCCTACCTCCCCGCACTGGTCGACCCCAGATCCCTCGTCGGCGCGAACGCAAGACTCCAAAGCTCCGACAGCCTCTCCAAGCTCGTCGGCCCCGCCCTCGCCGGCCTGGCCCTGAAGATCACCGGCCCGTACGCCGGGTTGCTGCTCAGCGCACTCCCGTTCCTCGGCTCCGCCGCCGGCCGCACCCGAATTCAGACCTTGGAACCACCCTTGGAACAAGCCCAGGATCCCTTGTCCACCAGGATCCGCCGGGGCTTCAGCTTCGTCTGGCAGCACTATCTGCTCCGCCAACTGGTGATCGCGGCGGCGATCCGAAGCTTCGGCGCCGGCATTGTCGACGCCGTCCTACTCCTCTTCGCCTACCGGGTCCTCGGCCTGTCCAGTCTGGAAGGCGGCCTGCTGATCGCGGCCGGTTCGATCGGCGGTCTGCTCGGCGCGTTCATCGCCAACCGCCTCGCCGCCCGGCTCGGCACCAGGCGCACCCTGCTGCTCACCGGCGTGGAAGCCCTGTGCTGGTTGACGATTCCGCTCTGCCTGGTCACCGCGCCGGTGATCGCGCTGATCGCGATCCGGATCGCCGCCTCGATCTGGCTCCCGGTCTGGAACATCGTCACCACCAGCGTTCGGCAGGAGCTCACTCCTGCCGCCCTGCAAAGCCCCGTGCATGCGACCGCCCGGACGCTCACCTCGTCCACGGTCCCGCTCGGGGCGGTTATCGGAGGTTTGGCCGGCGGTGTGCTGAGCGATCAGCTCGGGACGCGAGCCGGCCTGGTTCTCGTCCTCGCGGTCGGAGGGGCGATTGCCGGAGCCAGCGCACTGCTGGTCGTACGAACTCGTCCAGAGATCACGGCACCACCGAGGGAGGTCGAATGCGTCCAACCACCACGCGAACCCTGAACACCAAGGAATTCGCGGACATCAAGCACACCGTGTCCATCCGTTCCAAGGCCCGCAAGAACCTGCTGCTCGACCCGGAGTACGCCGCTCCGCTGCCCCAAGAGGTCAGCCTGCAACTCACCTATCGCTGCAACCTGCGCTGCACCCACTGCTATCAATGGAACGAGCAGGGCTTCTTCCGGGACTTCAGTGCCCAGAAGCAGAAGACCGAACTGGACCTCGAAATCGTCGAGGACGTTCTCCGTACGACGGCGCCGGTGCGGTCGAAGCTGTTCCTGTGGGGCGGCGAGCCGCTGATGCACACCAAGTTCGACCAGGTCGCGAAATTACTCGAGAAATATCCCCGGACCGTCAACATGTGCACGAACGGCCTCCTGTTCAAGCGCAAACTCGACGACCTGCTGACCATCGGCGAGAACCTCAACCTCCTGGTGAGCCTCGACGGGCTCGGCGAGGACCACGAAGCGCTTCGCGGTCGCGGCACCTTCAAGCGCACGATGGAGAACATCCAGCTGATGCTGGACCTCAAGCGCAAGGGCGAGTGGAACGGCGAGCTCTCGCTGTCCTGCATGGTCAGCCACGTCACCGTGCACAAGATGTACGAGTTCATGGAGTGGGCCGAGGAGCTCGGCGTCAACACCGTCTACTTCCAGTTCCCCTGGTACATCAGCCCCGAGGTCGCCGAGTCGATGGACCGCCTCTACGAGAAGTCCTTCGCCTGGCTGAACCCGCAGACCGACACCAAGCGCCCGACCTGGCACTCCTACACGTACCAACTGCCGGAAGAAGAACTCCCCGTACTGCGTGAGTCGATGGCCCGCCTCGCCTCGCGAGCCTGGAACGTACGACTCCGTTACCAGCCGCAGCTCGAGGACGACGAGGTCACGGACTTCATCCTCGGTACGTCGCGCCCGGCCCAGCACCGCAGCAAGTGCCTCGCGGTGTCGAACCGGATGGAGGTGCACGCGGACGGCGCGGTCAGCTCCTGCAAGTTCTTCCCGGAATTCGTGGTCGGCAACCTCTACGACCAGCCGGTCGGCGAGCTGTGGCAGAGCGAGTCATTCAAGCATGTCCGCCGGATCATGTCGGAGAACGGGATGATGCCCGTCTGCTCCAAGTGCATCCTCCTTTACCTGAACGGAGTGTGAGATGGAGATCGAGGACCGGGTGAAGGTCGTCCTGGCCAAGGTGCTGGACAACGGGCTCACCGCCGAGGAGATCGGCTCGGAAGCAGATCTGGTCGAGGAGTACGGCCTGGATTCGCTGCAGACCATCACGTTCCTGTTGGCGATCGAGGACGAGTTCGATCTGGAGCTGGACTATCCGCAGCTGCAGCTCGACGACCTGCGGTCGGTCCGGCAGTTCAGCACCTTCGTCGCGCGGCTGGCGGCTCCGGTGCAATGACGGTCCGGCTCGGAACTTTCGACGCGGAGTCCTGGTGGCGCCCCGCCGACCTGGCGGCCCTGCCGTCGGTCGGCTGGGCCGACCCGGCAGTCGGCGCAATGGACGAACTCCTGGCGGCCTTCTGCGCGCCGAACGACCTCCTGATCACCCGGCACCCACTGGCGGCATCGATCCGAGAAGGTCTCGAAAAGGCCTTGTACAACAAGGATTTCGATCATCTATCACTCGATGCCCCCGGTTCCGAGCCGATCGAGCGGCAGGTGCTCGGGGACCCGGCGGTGCTGGTGCGGATCCGCGGTCGGGAGCTCACGCCGTACGCCGTCCTGCCGGAGACCTGGAAGTTGGCCGAACAGTGGCTGCCGGCACCCGAGATCGTGGCCGAGGTCAACTCCAAGACCTGGTCGAACGAACTCGTCCGCGAACTCGGTCTGCCCGGCGCCGGCCGGGTGGTCCGCTCGGTGGACGAACTGGTCACCGCCGTCACCGCGCTCCAGTTCCAAGCCTTGATCAAAGACCCGTACGGCGTATCGGGTCGCGCCTTGATCCAAGTCGCGACACCAGGCGTGCTGCGAGCCGTCGAGCGCGTACTGCGCAAGCAGGTGGACGCCGGTCGCCGGGTCGAGCTGATCGTCCAGGAGAAGTACGCCAAGCAGCACGACTTCTCCGGACACCTGCTGCTCGACCGCAACGGCGACTGGGAATTCCTCGGCCTCCAACTGATGACGAACCGCGGCTTCCGGCACTTCGGTTCCAGCCCGGTACCGCCCGGCCTGATCGACGAAGGCTGGTACGCCGAGACGCTGGCCGAGGTCGTCCCGGCGATCGCCAAGACCGGCTACTGGGGTCCGGTCGGGGTGGACGCGATGCTCCTCGACGACGGCACCGTGATCCCGGTGCTGGAGATCAACGCCCGGCAGTCGCTCGGCCTGCTCTCGCTGGAGATCGGGTGTCGCGCGGCCGAGCACGGACTGACCGGGCATCTCTGGCAACTCGAACTGAACGTTGCTCCAGGCAAAGGAATCGACGACGTCTTCGTAGCCCTCGGCAACCTCTTGTACGACGGCGGCACGGCGCCGGGGGTGACGGTGCTGTCCGGCAGTACGCTCGCAGCACCGGGCGGCCGGATCTATGTCGCGATCTTCTGTCCCACCGGCGAAATCGACCGTTGGCGGCAACGCCTCCATGCAGCGCTCACCACTCCCGACCTAACACCCCGCGGCCACCCCGGCCCCTCACCGGCCGGCGCCTCTCCAGTCCACGGCCACCCCGCCGCCTCTCCAGCCCCCGGCCACCCCGCCGCCTCTCCAGCCCGCGGCCACCCCGGCTCCTCTCCTGCCGGCGGCCACCCCGGCTCCTCTCCTGCTGACGGCCACCCGGCCCCTGACCAGCCCGCGGCCATCCCGGCCTCACACCAGCGCGCCGCGGCCGATGCGGCCGATAGCCGGCCACCGAAATCCCGACACCTGCTTCGCGAGGAAGGACAAGATGACTGAGATCGGCTTGATCGGAGCGACCGGGATCGCCGAGCGCGCTATCCTGCGACCGGCCGGAGCGCGAGCCGACCTACGGGTTCGGGCGGTGGCGGCGAGCGACCCGGTGCGCGCGAAGGAGTTCGCGGCGCGGCACGAGATCCCCGTCGTCCACAACGACTATCAGTCTCTGCTGGCGGATCCCGAGATCGACACCGTCTACATCTCCTTGCACAACTCCGCGCATCACCGCTGGGCGGTGCGAGCAGCGGTCGCCGGCAAGCGGGTGATCGTCGAGAAGCCGCTCTGTTTGTCGGACGACGAAGTGGCCGAGCTCGCGTTCGCTGCCGAGCAGACCCAGGTCTTCGAAGCGGTCGCCACGATCGGGCATCCCTGGCAGGGCACCGTTCGCGGCTTCGTCCAAGACCAGAACTATGGCGCGTTGCGGTCGGTCGAGACGCGGCTGACGTTCGCCGTACCGACTCCTGGTGGATATCGCGACCACCCCGAACTCGGCGGCGGTACCTTCTACGACTCCGCAAGCTACTGGTTGCAAGCGCTCCAGGCGACCGTCGGACTCGACGATCCCCTCGAGGTCTCCGGCTCCTCCGACTTCGACGGCCCGAACGGCGTCGACTACGCCTTCCACGCCACCCTCCGCTGGCCGAACGGCACGGAAGCGGTGCTGGACTGCAACTTCGGCGACCAGCACGTCGCCGACCACATCTTCACCTTCGACCAAGCGGTGATCAAAGCCCGCAACTTCCTCCGCCCGATGGCCGGCCCCCTCCCCCTCAACCTGGTCATCCTCCCCACCACCGGGAACCGCAAGGTCATCGGCTTCCCTCCCACCTCCTACTACGAAACCCAACTAACCCGAATCCTCGACACCCCCACCGGCGCCTCGGGCAGCTCCGGCGACTCCGGCAACTCCGGCAGCTCGGGCAACTCCGGCAGCTCGGGCGACTCCGGCAGCTTCGGCAACTCCGGCTCCGGCAGCTCCCGCAACTCCGGCGACTCCGGCAGCTCCGGCAGCTCCGGCTCCGGCAGCTCGGGCGACTCCGGCAGCTCCGGCTCCGGCAGCTCCGGTTCCGGCAGCTCGGGCGACTCCGGCAGCTCCGGCAGCTCCGGCTCGGGCGGCTCGGGCGACATCTCATCCATCACCATGGGCAGCACCGTGCCCGGCGACTCGGGTGACAGGACCTCCGGTGCTCCTCTCGGCGGCGCGAGCGATCCGGGCGCCGCGTCCTTTGACGCGGGTGATGATCTGGGGGCTGCGTGGGTTCGGGTGCGGTTGATGGGTGAGGTTTATGCGGCGGCGAAGGGTGGGCGGGGATGAGCAACAAGCGGCAGCTCGACGATGCTGGGCTGGAGAAGGTGTTGGTCGAGTGCGGGATCGACCCGGCTTCGGTGACGTCGACCGAGGAATTGACCGAGGGCACCTTCAACACGGTCTACCGAATCGGCCTGCCCGGCGGCGATCTGGTGCTGAAGTACTCCCCCGACCCGACCGCCCCGGTTCTCTCCCATGAACACGACTTGATCCAGACCGAGACCGAGTTCTACCGCGCCGCGTTCGGCAAGCTACCGGTGCCGGAGGTGATCGACGCCGGCGACGACTTCCTCCTCATGACCGCCCTGCCCGGCAGCACCTGGGCCTCGCAAGGCGACAGCCTCGACCGACCCAAGCTGCGCCGCGAGCTCGGTGCCCTGATCGCCGAGCTCCACCAGATCACCGGCCCCCGATTCGGCTATCCCCAGCAGGGCCTCGTCGACTCCTGGAACACGGCGTTCCTGTCGATGATGGACGACGTCCTCGCCGACGCCGTCCGCTTCGACGTCGAACTCCCCCGCCCGGCCGAGCAGATCCGCGGCTTGGTCTTAGCTCGCAACGAAGTCCTGGCCGCAGTACGGACCGCATCCCTGATCCACTTCGATGTGTGGGACGGCAACATCCTGGTCGAGGACGGCCGGATCACCGGGTTGATCGACGGCGAGCGTGCGTTCTGGGGCGACCCCGTGGCGGAGTTCGCCTCGCTGACCTTGTTCGGCTCGCTCGACGACGCTCTGGCCGAGGGGTACGGCGCCCCGGTCGACCAGGAACGGCTCTCGCTCTACCGGGCCTACCTCTACCTGATCATGCTGGTCGAGGGAACGCCCCGGGGCTACAAGGGCCCCGAGCGCGAGAAGATGGTGCGTCTGATCCGGCGGCACCTCATCCGCGACCTGGACGCGCTGTGATCGAGATCCTCACCTCCGGCGTAGCCCTCGGCGTCCACGTCCCCGGGCTCCTGCTGGCCGACCGCATCCGCGAACAAGGCGGCCAGGCGAACGTCTCCGTCCTAGAACGCCTGATGACTCCCGAAACGCTGGCAACCACAGCACGTTCCAAGCAAGCCTTCCACCGCGACTTCCGAACTGCACTGGCCGGCCAGAAGCTTGCCCGCAACGCGTCACTGGCCACCGACGACGCCGCGGTCGAGCAACAATTCAAGGCTTGGAACAAGGCCGGAGTGAAGCGGTTCGTCGTCTTCTCCGGCTTCTGGCTCACCCTGATCGAGCAGTACGCCGAGCGCTACGGCGCAGTACCGGTGGACATCTGCCACGTCGACTCGGTGCAGTCCCCGTCCTTCGACAAAGCCGGCCCGACAAGCCTTGAACCAAGACATGTCTGGCTGGCCGATGCGGACTCCGGCCTCATCCCTTGCAGCATTCCGGTCAGCCGAGAAGCCCCACTGCCCTGGCAGGAGCGCGACAGCAGACTGCTGGTACACGGCGGCGGCTGGGGCATGGGCACCTACCGCGAACGAGCAGCCGAACTACGCCAAGCCGGCTTCGACCTCGACGTCGTCGCCTACGAGAACCAAGACCTGCAAGAAGAAGGCGTTCGGTACTTCATGATCGACCCGTCCTGGCACCCCTGGCTCGACAACGGCTACCCACCGTTCGCCGAAGCAGGCAAGCCGTTCGAGCAATGCCAAGGTCACCACGGTTCGTTCGACCTGTGCCGCAGAGCCTTGGCGACCGTGAGCAAACCAGGCGGCGGCACCTTGCTCGACTCGCTGTGGTCCGCGACGCCCGCAGTACTGCTGGAACCGTTCGGCCCACACGAGCAGCGCAACGCCGACCTGTGGATCCAGCTTGGCTACGGCATCTCCTTCGCGGGCTGGCAGAACCAGGGGTTCGCCCCCGAAGTACTGCAAGAGCTGCACGAGGCTCTGCTCAAAGCGGACGTCCCGGACTACTCAAGGGAGCTCCTATGACCCTGCCGACCTCCCTGTGGCAGACCTTCGCGCTGGCGCTGGACAGGGCTCGTCCAGGCTTCACCAAAGGCCCGTGGTTCACCATGAACGCAGTGGTCGAACTCGACGACACCCTCGATGCCGACGCCCTAGCGACAGCCTTCACCGAGCTACAACGCCGACACGAAGCACTAAGAACCGAGATCGTCGACGAAGAACAGCTGATCCACCAAGAGGCCACAGCCCAGCTTGAAGTCGTAGACGAAGTCACCACACACGCAGAAGTCCCCCTGCACGCACCAGTGCGGCTGCGCCTGGCAGGCAACCGCCTCGCACTCCACCTGCATCACATGATCTCGGACCCGGTCACCCTCTGGGCCACCCTGGAAGACCTCGCCGCCCTCTACACCAATACCGGCGAAACCCCACCACCGGCGCAGTACGCGGACTACTCGACCGCCGAGGCCGAGCAAGTACGTCGTACGTGGGAACCCGCCGTCGCCTGGTGGCAGGAGCGCCTCGTCGATGCCAAGCCTTGCCCGCAGCCAAGCAGCACAGATGGAGCCGCCTTCGCCTTCCGGCAGGATCTCCTCGACGCCGACGAGGTCGCCCGAGTGGAGCAGAGAACCAAGGAGCACCGCAGTACGACCCTGGTGACCTTGCTTGAAGCCTTGGTCGAAGGCATGAACCCGCACCTCGGACCGGGCAACTCCGTCGTGTTCTCCACCCTATTCAGCAAACGAGATCGACCTGCGTGGCAGAACGTCCTCGGACCTTGCATCGTGCCGTCGCTCCTGGCAGTGCCGCGTGATGCCGAGTTACCAGCAATGCGGGAAGCCGTGATCGGCTGCAGCCGCTACGCGCGCTTCCCCCGATCACAGCTGCAGATCGATCCGCGCACACCGTTCTTCGAGTACGTCCCGCAGCAATGGCCGCCCGGCTTCACCTTCGGAAAGACCAAGGCATCGGTGATCGCGGCGGCCGGACCGAAGGACACCGGGCTGGCCGACACCCTGGCGATCCGGATGCGGACGACGACGGACGGCGTACTGACCGGGCACTTCAGTGGCGACGGCACCGACTGGACCGAACCGCTGGTGCGGCAAGTGCTCGACCGCTTCCGCTCCCACTTACTCGAAGGCGCGAACAAAGAGTGGTGCTAGCCCTACCCCCAACGGGGCCCAGCTCCATGTGGCGCAGGGCTGAATCTCCGTAGCGTCGATCCCGTCAGTCGGGAAGCACGCAAGGGGTCAGCCATGAGGCGCAAGCAAGAGATCATCAGGACCAACGATTCGGTCGTACTGCAGGACGTCCGCCGCGTCTACGGCAAGGGCGGCAGCACCGTCGTCGCCCTCGGCGGCGTCAGCATCAGCTTCGCCCGCGGGACGTTCACCGCGGTGATGGGCCCGTCCGGGTCCGGCAAGAGCACCTTCCTGCACTGTGCAGCCGGTCTCGACCGACCCACATCAGGCAGTGTGGTCATCGACGACCAACCGCTCGCCGACCTGAACGAGCGCCAGCTCACCGAGCTCCGCCGAGAGCGGATCGGCTTCGTCTTCCAGTCCTTCAACCTACTGCCGGCCCTGACGGTCTGGCAGAACGTCACGCTGCCACAGGAGCTCGACGGCCGCCGGACGAACCGCGCCCAGGTGCGCGAGGTTCTCGACCGGGTCGGCCTCAGCGACAAGCACAAGAAGCGCCCCGGCGAACTCTCCGGCGGCCAGCAGCAGCGCGTCGCCATCGCCCGTGCCCTGGTGGCGCGCCCCGCGGTGATCTTCGCCGATGAGCCGACCGGTGCCCTGGACACCCAGACCGCCGCCGACGTCCTCGAACTCCTTCGCGAACCGGTCCGCAGCCAAGGCCAGACCGTCGTGATGGTCACCCACGACCCGGTCGCCGCCTCGTACGCCGACCAGGTGGTCTTCCTGGCCGACGGCCTGCTCGCGGGCAGCCTGGTCGCACCGACGGCTGAGCAGGTCGCCGACCGGCTGACCCACCTCGGCGCCCGCGCCGCCGCAAGGGCGCAGGCGGTCGCCCGATGATGCGGCTGGCCGTGCGGACCCTGCGGTTCCGCAAGAACGGATTCATCGCCACCTTCGTGGCCGTCGTCTTCGGCACCGCGATCGTGATGGCCTGTGGCGGCCTGCTGGAGACCGGCATCCGGTCGAACGTGCCGCCGGAGCGCCTCGCCGCCGCCGATCTGGTGGTCACTGGCAAGCAGACCCACCTCCGGCCAGGAGCCGAGGACGCGACCCCGCTGACCGAACAGGTCGACCTCGACGCCTCGTTGCTGCCCAAGATCCGGTCTGTGGCCGGAGTCACGGACGCCATCGGCTCGCTCACCTTCCCTGCGCCGTTGCTCAAAGGCGGCCCGGACGGCCAGGGCCACGATTGGGCATCGGCCCGCCTCGCGCCGTACGAGCTGCAGTCCGGTACTGCGCCCACGAAGGCCGGCGACGTCGTCCTCGACGCGTCAACTGCCAAGGCCGTGCACGCGAAAGTGGGCAGCAAGGTCACTCTGCTCGTCCGTGGCCGGCCGACATCCTTCGTGGTGCGAGGTATCGCCGCCGGACCAGCCGGCCACACCTTCTTCCAAACCGATGAGGCGACGCGACTGTCCGGCGCCGGCAGCTACGCGGCCATCGGCGTACTGGTTGCTCCCGGCACCAATCTGAAGGCGGTCGAGAAGCAACTCAAGGCCGTCGGCAACGTCTCCGTGCTGGCCGGGGTGGATCGCGGCTCGGCCGAGCACCCGGACGCAGCCACCTTCCAGACCGCCCTGATCTCGATCGCCGGCTCGTTCGGTGGGATCGCGGCGATGACGATGATGTTCGTGGTCGCGTCGACACTGGCCCTGTCCGCGCAGCACAGGGAGCGCGAGTTCGCACTGCTCCGCGGCATCGGTACGACGCCCGGCCAGGTCCGCCGGATGATTCTCGGCGAGGCGCTGATGGTCGCCCTGCCGGCTGTAGCCCTTGGTTCATTGCCTGGTTTATGGCTTGGACAATTCCTCTTCGACCGGCTCGCGGCGAACGGCGTCGCCTCCGCAGCTGTCGACTACCGGCAGGGGTGGATCCCGCTGGTCGCGGGTGCCGGCGCCGCCGTACTGGCTGCCATCGGCGCAGCTCTGATCGCGGCCCGCAAGTCCGCCAAGATCCGTCCGGTCGAGGCGTTGCTCGAAGCAGGTCTGCAGCGCAAGTGGTTCGGCTGGATCCGGCTGATCTTCGGCTTGCTGTTCACCGGTGGCGGCCTCGCCCTGGTGATCGTCACCCTCGCGGTGATGACCGGCCCACTCGCCGGTGCGACCGCCGGCCCGGCCGTCCTCTGCTGGGCGATCGGCATCGCGCTCCTCGGCCCATTCTGGACCAAGGCCGTCCTGACCGTCCTCCGCTGGCCCCTGTACGCCGTGAGCCGGGTGAACGGGCGACTCGCGATCCTCAACGTGACCGCCCGATCGGTGGCGATGTCGGCCGCCGTGATGCCGGTGATGCTGGCCGTCGGGATCTCCACCGCGAACATCTACATGCAGACCACCCAGGTGCACGCCTCGGAGACGGCATTCACCAAGGACCTGCGAGCGGACGCCGTACTGGTCTCCACCGGTGGGGGACTCGATCCGGCGCTGCTCGGCGAGGTACAGAAGCTGAAGGGGGTCGCGAGCGCCTCGGAGTACGTGACGAGCAACGGCGTCATCGACGAACCACGGAATGCCCCCTTCGACGAGGACGGTGCACCGCTGCAAGGCATCACGGCCCAGGGCAAGGACGGCGCCGCGCCGGTAAAGGTGACCTCCGGATCGCTGGAGAGCTTGACCGGTGCGACGGTTGCGTTGCCCGACTACGTCGTCTCGAAGATCGGGCGAGGGGTCGGATCGACGATCAAGATGACGCTCGGCGACGGCGCGTCGGTGGACCTGAAGGTGGTGGCGACCTTCGCGGCCGATCGCGGCTACGAGAGCATCGTGCTGCCGGCTCGGCTGCTCGCCGAGCACACCACGGATCGGCTGGCCAAGCAGATCCTGGTCCGGGCCGAGCCGGGTCCCGACATCAACGGTGAGCTGCAGAAGCTGGCGGCGGCCCACCCCGGAGTACAGGTTTCTGATAGGGATGCCCTGATCGCCGGGAACAGTGCGGATCTCAAGACTCAGGCGTGGGTGAACTATCTGCTGGTCGGCATGTTGATCGCCTACACCGCCGTCTCGATCGTGAATTCGTTGGCCTCGGCAACGGTTCGCCGGCGCCGTGAGCTCGGGTTGCAGCGGCTCACCGGTTCCACCCGCGGCCAGGTACTACGGATGCTCACCACCGAGAGCTTCCTGGTCGCCCTGGCGGGCATCATCCTCGGGACCCTGGTCGCGCTGGCCACTCTGATTCCCTTCAGCGCAACGGTTTCCACCTCGGCCCTGCCGAGTGGACCGCTGTGGATCTATCTGGTGATCGTCGGAGCCGCAGCGACCCTCACGTTCGGCTCGATCCTCCTCCCGGCGATCGCCACCTTGCGAACCCGCCCGGCCGAAGCAGCCGCCCGCGCCGACTGACCATCCCTACGCGGCGGCCAGTGGTCTGTGGCTTCGGCCGCAGACCACTAAGGGACCTGCTCCACCCCTGCGGTGGAGCAGGTCCTTCTACTTGACCGGATTGGGCTCGGGAACAGGCTGGAGGGCGATCGTGGTGGCCTGGATCAGCCCGGCGTTCTTCCGCACCCAGGCCGAAAGCGCGAGCTGGAGGTCTTCGAGATCCTTCTCCTCCAGCGTCACCGCCGGCGTGGGTACGCTGGCGCCGAGCTCGGCGAGGACCGGCCGCAGGTGGATGTCGGCGAGCAACTTGTGGCTGGGCGCTGCCGAGATCGTCACCGGGACGACGACCGAACCGGCGAGCGCCTGATGCGGCAGCACATCGAGGAAACTCTTCAGCAGACCGGTGTAGCTGCCCTTGTAGACGGGCGTTGCGAGGACGAGCACCGAGGCCGACGAGGCCAGATCGATGGCGTTGTCCAGCGCGGTCCGGTCCTTCTCGGTGGCGGTATCGCCCTGGAAGATCGCCGGGGCGAAGGTGACCAGGTCGACCAGTTCGTCGATCCGGTACGGCGTACCGAGTTCGCTGGCGAGCAGTTCGGCCACCGAGGCGGCGGCTGCGGCGGTCCGCGAACCCGCCTTGGGGTTGCCGACCACGGTGACGACGGATTGCGGCCAGACCGGCGGATCCGGCACGATCCGCGGCTCGAAGGCGATCGATGGCATCGGGACAGAGCTCCCAGCAGGTTCGGGGATGAGACTCCGAGCGTAGCCAAAGTCGAGCGGGTTAGTTGACTTTCTCAGATGCCGAACGCTTCGCCCTGACCTTCACCGTCACGAACCAGCCGACGGCAGCCACCGCCGCGGCGATCACGGCCCACTGGAAGACCCCGATCGACGACTCGACCAGGTGCCAGTTCTCCCCCAGTTGGTGTCCGGCGACGATCAGCGCCGTGTTCCAGGCCAGGCTCCCGAGCGCGGTCAACACCACGAACAGCCACACCCGCATCCGCTCGACGCCGGCCGGAACGGAGATCAGACTCCGTACGACGGGCACGCACCGGCCGATCAGCACCGCCTTCGGCCCGTGCTTGGCGAACCAGGCCTCGGCCTTGTCGACGTCCTCGACCTTCATCAACGGCAACTTGGCCGCCAGCCGCCTGGTCCGATCGCGCCCGAGCACCCCGCCCACGCCGTACAGGGCCAGTGCCCCGACGACCGAGCCCAGTGTCGTGAACAGGATCGCGCTGACCAGCCCCAGCTCACCGCGCGCGGCCGCGAACCCCGCCAGCGGGAGGATCACCTCGCTGGGAAGTGGCGGAAACAGGTTCTCCAACGCCACCGCGAGCCCGGCTCCCGGAGCACCCAGCTTCTCCATCAGGTCGGTCGCCCACCCGGCCAGGCCTCCGGTCGGCTCCTGCGTCGCCTGCAGCGCAGTCATCATCACCCTGTTCGTCGAAATCATGGCATCGACGCTAGATTCGCGGGGCCCTTCGCACCCTGCGGCCTACCACCGTCTTCTAGGTCGGGTTTTCCACCGTACAGACCTAGGGAAAACCCCCGACCGAGTCCTCTCGGTGCCCAAGACGACGTTTCACAATCTGATCAGCGGGGATTGTTGCTGCGCCAGGCGACGTAATCGGCGACCGAGGCGGCCGGGTCAAAGGCGGGCTTGAAGCCGGTGTCTTGCGTCAGCCGGGCGAGCAGCATCCAACGCATTCATCAAGCCGCTCAGATCGGTTCGGAAAAACTCGACCGGATCGTCGCCGGGGATGGTGCCGGCAAGATGCACGATGTCGCTGATCTCGTACCGCTTGCCAAGGGCAAGGAAAGCTTCACGATCAGTCGTGTCCAGGGATTCCACGGTGACCCGCCCGGCCAGGAACGACGGCACCTCCGTACGCCGGTAAGTGGTCACGACGACCTCGTGCCCCAGTTCGACCAGAGCCCGTGCCGTCTGCGCACCGATCATGCCCAGTCCTCCCGGTGACGAGGGATCATCGGATCACCTCGTAGTGCAGGTGGGTCACGCCCGGCGCCGGAACGGCTTCGATCAGCCGAAGCTCCACGTGTTGATGCAACTCCTGGAAGAAGGGCCGTCCGCCGCCCAGCAGGATCGGCACCTGGTGCAGGATCAGCTCGTCGACGAGCCCTGCGGCCAACGCGGCGGTGAGCACGCCGCCACCCATCAGGGCGACGTCCTTGTCCCCGGCCAGTTCGCGCGCGGCCGCGACGGCGTCCTCGATCCCGGTCGTGATCACGGTCTGCCGGTCCCGCTCGCCCGCCGGCGGACGGTGGGTCAGCAGCACCAACGGGGCCTCCGGGTGCGGCGTACCACCGTTGATCCAGCCCGAATCGTCGTACGTGTTGCGACCCACCAGGCTCACCCCGACGCGAGCGGCCGCGGCGTCGAAGAGCGGCGCGCTGGCCTCGCTCAGCTTGAACCCCTCGAAGACCTGGCTCGGCGTATCGCCGGAGAAGTACCAGTCGAACAACATCGGCGCATCGCCGAGCCCCCGGCCGGTCCCGGGGTCGCGCCCGGTGATGTATCCGTCGACCGAGACGGACAACGCGCAGAGAACCTTGCTCATATCGCTCCTCACACTGCTTGGTTGAAGTCGAAGAATCGGTCCGGGTCGTAGGTTTGCTTGACCGCCTTCAGTCGCTGGTAGTTGCCCGCGTGGTACGCCGCGGCCCAGTCGTCGAGCGCCGGATCGGGGAAGTTGGGATAGACGCGTCCGGACCCCTCGGGATGAGCGATCCGCCACGAGTCGTCGACCCACGGATCGCAGACAGCGCCGACGTGCTCGAGCAGGAAGCGTTCGTTGCGGTGGGCAAAGGCGGTGGCATCCTCGGCGACCTGGTTGTAGGCACCACCCATCGCGTGGAGGTTGAGCTCGCGCCGGCCGTCGGCACCGTCGAGCGCTCCCAGCAGTGCCGTGACAGTGCCGGGCGTCATCGACTGCGAGAAGTACTCCGATCTCAACCGGATGGCGGGCAGACCACGCGGGTCGTCGAAGGCCTCCTTCAGCAAGCTGTACGGCATCCTGCGCAGATCCAGTGCGGAGGGTTCTACGAACTCTTGCAACAACTCGCGAGTCGGCCCTTCCGCCAGCAGGGAAGCTCCGATGAGTGTCACCTCGAGAGGCAGGCCGGGCTCGGACGCGACGACGAGCTTGACCGTGAGATCGTCCGGGGCGTCGGGCGCCCATGTCTGCCAGGCCGAGACCACTTCCTCGGCTGCTGTGCCCGGCAACCTCGCCACGAGATAGGTCGCCATCGGCTCCGGGAGGGTCGCGAACCGCAGTACGGTGACCACCCCGAACTGACCGCCGCCTGCTCCCCGCAGGCCCCAGAAGAGCTCCGGTTCACGGTTCTGGTCGCACTCCACCACACTGCCGTCGGCAAGGACGACCTGGGCACCGATCAGGTGGTCGCAGGTCAGCCCGTACTTGCGGCCGAGCAGACCGATGCCGCCACCAAGGGTCAGCCCGGCGATGCCCACAGTCGGACCGCACCCGGCAGGAATGGTCCGGCCCACCGTATGGAGCGCCGAGTAGACCCCGGCCAGCCGGGCACCGGCGCCGATCGTCGCGGTGCCGTCGGCCGCCACCGAGATGCCGTCGAGGCCGGACAGGTCGAGCACGATCCCGTCCGTCGACGACCGCCCCGCGAAGCAATGCCCACCACCACGAGGAACCAGGTGCTCACCGGTAGCTCTCGCGAAGGCCAGCCCCTCGACGACATCCTTCACCGAGCGGCACTGCACGACGTACTTCGGCTCTCCCATGCCTCGAAGTTACGAGCAACCCACCCGCCGGTTCTTGAACAAATCGCGCAGGCTCAGACCGGCAGGAGCTGCCTGCTGCGGGTGGCGAGGAAGGGCTGGTAGGACCCGGAGTGGTCATGGTCGCAGCTGCAGCGATCCGCGTTGACGCCGAGGAACTCCCGCGGGGTGAGACCGGTCAACCGGAGGCATTCGCGGCTCAGATGCGCCTGGTCGGCGTACCCGACATCTACCGCCAGTCCCGCCATCCCGTCCGCGCCACGCCGCCCCGATGCGACGGCGCCGGCCTGGGCCAGCGCGAGAAATCCCTGGAATCGCAACGTCCGTTGAAGAACCTTAGGAGTCATCCCGACCGACTGCAGCACCCGGCGTCGCAACTGGCTCGATGAAAGCGCCAGATGATTGGCCAAGCTGTCGATGTTGACCGGCTGCCAGGGCATCAGCCCCAGCACCGCCTCATTCACCAACGGGTCCCGGCTCGTACTACGGAACTCCAGCACCAGGTGCTCCTGCAGAATCGCGAGCGCGCGTTCCGGCGTACGGGCCGATGCCATCGCCTCCACCAGGCGCTCCGCCGAACTCCGCCAGAGCTCCAGCAGCCCGAGCCGCTGCCCGACCAGCTCGTCGAGCATCGCCGGCAGCGGCGGCGCAGTCCCCGGATGGAACCGCACCCCCACGATCGTGGTCTTCGCCGGGATCACCTCGAGCTGAGCCCCGGTCAGCGGGCCGAGCAGCTGCGGCGCCCCACCGATCGGGAAGTGAATCTCCACCCCGCCCGTCGGCAGATGCCGTTGCAGGTACGCCGTATCGCCGGTCCGCTGGATCCACACCGTCCGCACCACGCCCGCCAAGGCCGGCACCGGCGCACTCTCGACGTAGGAATCCATGCCCCTCATCGTCGCACTGCACCAGGCCCGCCGCTGCTGCGATCGCATCGACACTGCTGCGCTCGTAGTACGCGGCGGCAACGACCGGCACCCGGATCCTTCAGCAGGTCGGCGGCTCACTCGGCACCGCAGTACTGGCGGTGATCCTGCAGCAGGGCGCTTCCTTCAGGACCGCCTTCTGGGTAACCATCGGCCTGACAGCTATCGCCGCCATCCCTGCCCTGTCCCTCCCTCGCAGCGCAGCCAGGTCCGCGGTCTGAGAATCCTTCGCTACCGCCTTCCGGTAACCATCGGTCTCACAGCCGTCGCTGCCCTGTCCCTCCCTCGCAGCGCGGTCGAGTCCGTCGGATGAGAGGGGTTATATTCCTTGGGTGGCAACTACGTTCGAGGTGCTGGCCGAGCCGCGGCGGCGGGAGATCCTCGATCTGTTGCGGGCCGGCGAGCGCCCGGTCGGTGAACTCGTCGACGCGCTCCGCCTCAGCCAGCCGGCCGTCTCCAAACACCTGAAGGTGCTCCGTGACGCCGGCCTGGTCGAAGTACGCCAGGACGCTCAGCGCCGCTGGTACCGCCTGCGCCTCGCGCCCCTGGTCGAGATCGACGCCTGGCTCGCGCCGTACCGTGACCTCTGGCGCAACCGCCTCGACGCCCTCGAAGCCCACCTCGAAGAGATGGACGACCAATAGATGCCCACCGAAGAACTCGCCCGCCGCTGGTGGGTCCGCGGCCGCCGGATCGCCTCGGTCGAACGGGCCGGCAAATTCATCGACGATGTCGGATTCGCGCTGCTTTTCCCAGCCCCGAAGCCGATCGGACCGTCGCTGTGGGAGGCGGTCGCCGGCGAGGACGACGAACCGTTCGGCGAGGGTATGGGCGAGAACGAGCAACGGGTCTGGACCTGGAAGGACGAACTCCCCCGCCGCGGGCTGGCCTGGTACGGCGCGTATCTCGGCGGCCGCGGTTCCTTCCTCTCCCCCACTCTCCTCGCGGCGCTCTACCCCGGTGAAGGCGAGCTCGACGACCACGAGCACCTCGACCTGTCGCCAGCTGCCCACGAACTGGCCGCCGCCCTAGCGATCGAACCCCTCTCGAGCGCCACCCTGCGGCAACTGCTCGGCGACAAGAACAAGTACCAGCGAGCGATCGGCGAGCTCCAGCGGAATCTCCTCGTCACCACCGCCGGAGTACAGGAATCCTCCAACGGCTGGCCGGCGGCGCTGCTCACCCTCACCTGCGAGCAGTTCGACGTCGGCGGCACCCAGGACCACAGCGCCGCCGCCGCGCAGTACCTCGACACCATGCTGACCGCCTCAGCGGCAGACTTGGCCCGCGCCTTCCGATGGTCCACCCCGAAGGCCCGTGACCTACTCGACGACCTCACCCACTCCGGCCGCGCCACCTTCGACGGCCGGACCTACCAGCCACTCACTCCGCGCTGACCCCTGCCGCCCGAGACGATCCGTCCCGGGCGGCAGAGGCATCCAGCCTTAAGACAAGCCTCGGTTCAGCGGATCTCCGCCACGTCGAAGACGTTGCCTTCGGGGTCGGCGAGGGTGACCCAGTGGGCGCCGAACTCGTCGAACTCACCGACCCGCTTCGCGCCGAGTCCGACCACCCGGTCCACCTCGGCGGCCCAGTCGCCGGTCGAGAAGTCGATGTGCAACCGGTTCTTCCCGGTCCGCTCCTCCGGTACCTGGATGAACATCAGCGCCGGTCCGTCTCCGCCTTTGTTCACGGTGGCGAAGAACTCGTTGGCTTCGGCGTCGACCTGGGTCTGCAGGACCTGGGCCCAGAAGCCTGCCAGGGTCGCCGCGTCGGTGCAGTCGAAGACGACGTGCTCGAGGGTGAAGGACATGGTGGATCAACCTTTCAGGGTAGGAAGCTGCTGGATCGGCCAGCAGATCTCGGTACGGAAGTTGGCCGGGTTCGTCGTCTCGCCCGGTCCGGTCAGGTAGAGCTCGCGGATCGGCCCGGACCCGACCTCGCAGTACTCCGCGACATGACTGCCGAGGGCGCCGTACGTGCGGTCGAAGTCGGTGAACGGCCCGTCGTGCCGCGCGATCGCGAAATACCCGGCCGGCAGATCGATCAACTCGACCCCTTCGGCCGGCTCCTGGTCAGGCGCGACCGGGAGGAACCCGACCACCTCACCGACGTCGTCGGTGAAGAAGCCGTCGCCGTACGTCGCGCCGCTGGTAGCCGTGATCTGCCGGCTGGCCGCCAGCTGACCGAGCCGGCCGAAGGTGACGCCGCACCATTCGTCGATCACGGACCGGTCGACCTGATCGCGGATGCCGAAGGCGCGGAAGGCGGGCATGAACCGGTACTGGACCGTCAGCTCGGCCACCGGCAGCGTCAGCATCGCGCGCAGCGACTCGACCGCCGTCCGGGTTTGCACCAGCTCGCGCTCCATCTGGTCCAGGTGCAACCGCAGCGTCCGGTCCCGGGTGGCGACGTCCGGCGCTTCGACCACCTCCCGCACCTGGGCGAGCGGCATCTGCAGGTCGCGAAGCCGCCGGATCAGCTGGGCGACGCCGACCTGCGTGGTCTCGTAGCGCCGGTACCCCGACGACGGGTCGATCTTGGCCGGCGCGAGCAGGCCGATCTCGTGGTAGTGGTGCAGCGTCTTCACGCTCAGATGTGTGAGCCGGGAGAACTCACCGATGGTCACCGACGCGGTCATGACCAAAGCTTCCACCCTCCGGTCACCGGAGGGTCAACCCCACGCAAGAACGACCACAACCCGGGGACGCGGGCGTGGTCGCTCTGCGGGGTGCCGGCACGGGCAGGCACCTGGTGTTCGAGTACTACGGGTTAGTTCACAACTCGTAGTACGGGTAGGTTCACGGCCTGAACTGGGCGATCACCTTGGTGAAGTCCCAGTTCGCCTGCGGGATCTGGCTGCAGGTGTCGTCGCCACCACCACTGGATCCGCACGGCCGGTCCCGGTTCACCGACCAGAAGGTGAACCTGGCCAGGTGATTGGTGTTGGCGTAGGTCAGCATCTGCTGGAAGTCCGAGAGGTTGACCCGCTCCCCGGCGACGTCGGTGAGCCCGTTCATCGACGAGATCCCGATGTGCCGGAAGGCCTGGTCGTCGGAGTATCCGTACGCACTCTTGACCTGGTTCTTCAGCCCGTTCGCCGCCTGGATGCTCAGCGACCCCATGTTGGCCGAACCGCCACCGAAGTCGAACGGCATGATCACCCAGCCGTCCAGCTGCAGACCCGCCGCCGCACCACGCCGGATCATGTCCTGCCCGTTCCCGTCCGGACCGCTCGTCGTCGTACCGAAGGTGACGTAGGTGACGATGCCCGGGTTGTTGGTCTCGATGATCTTCAGCGCGTCGACGACCTTCTGCCGCGAGGTCGTGTTGCTCATCTCGGTGTCTTCGATGTCGATGTCGATCGCCTTCAGCGACAGGGCATTGATCACCTTCTGGTACGCCGCTGCCAGCTCGCTCGCGGAGTTGCAGCTGTTGCCGAGCTTGTTGCCGGACCAGCCGCCGAAGGAGACGACCGCGTCACCGCCGTTCGCCCGGATCGTATTCAGTGCCGACTGATCGACGCCACCGGTCAGCGACCGCCCGCCGTCCCACTGCGGGTTGCAGTACCCGTTGGACAGGATGAACGCCATCGTGAACCACTTGACGCCCGTCGCACTCATCACCGTGGCCGGACTGGGCGGGCTCCCCCAGCCTTGGTACAGGTACGGCGCCGCGCCGATCCCCGCACCGCCGGTCGGCGGCGGGCCATCCGGCAGAGCCGGTGCGTTCCACTTCTGGTTCGCACCGCCACCACAGGTCCACAGCTGCACCGGGGTGGCATTGGCGGAATTGTTGCCGGTGACATCAAGACACTTGTTCGCCTGCGGGTTCACCAGGTCCTTCGCAGCGGAATAGGTCCACTGCTGCGCACCACTACCGTTGCAGGTCCACAGCTGAACCCTCGCGCCATTGGCCACCGAGCCCGCACTGACATCCAGGCACTTGCCAAGCGCTTTGATCGTGCCATCCGTACTACGGGTCCAGGTCTGCGCCCCGGTGCCGTTGCAGTCATAGATCTGTACTGCGGTGCCGTCGGCCGTGTTCGCACCGGCGACATCGAGGCACTTCCCGGCCAGACCGGTAATGGTTCCGCTGGCCTCGGCGGCCTGAGCCGGTGCCGAGGAGATCAGCATTCCCACTCCGACCGCGATGACCGCTCCTGCGGCCAGCAGCCGGCGCATCACGCCACCCACTTCTGGTTCGCGGAGCCGGTACAGGTCCAGATCTGCAACCTGGTGCCGTTCGCGGAATTGTTGCCGGTGACATCGAGACACTTGTTCGCCTGTGGATTCACCAGGTCCTGGCCACTCGTGTATGTCCATTGCTGAGCGCCGCTGCCGTTGCAGGTATAGAGCTGAGTCACCGCACCGTCGGCAGTCGAACCGCTCGCGACGTCGAGGCACTTGCCGAGGGCACGGACCGTACCGTCGCCCGGACGGCTCCACTGCTGCGCGGCGCTGCCGTTGCAGTCGTAGAGCTGGACCGCGGTGCCATCGGCGGAGTTCGCGCCGGCCACGTCGATGCACTTACCGGCCAGACCGGTGATCTGACCGTTCGTGCCACCGCCACCGCCCTGCGTGCCGGACCAGGTGAAGGTCGCCGAGGTCTTGGTCGGCAGCGTGTAGGTGAAGGACTGACTACCCCAGTTCACCCGCACCGACTGGTTGCCGCTGGTGGTGTTGAAGGCGATCAGCGCCTTCGAGCCGTCCGGGTTCTTCCAGGCCACGTTCTTCACCGAGGAATTAGCCGTGGAATCGATGCGCACTGCACCCGGCTTCACGAACTTCGTGATGTGACCCATCGTGTAGTACTCGACAGTCTTGGTGACCTGGCCGCGCTGACCGTCGTTGCGGTGTACGGTGACGAGCCCGGTGCACACGTTGCAGCCCGCTCCGACGTACGGCAGGTGCTGCTCGTCCAGGGCGATGCCCCACTTCACCCACGACTTGTCGTAGTTGCGGGTGTAGTCGATCAGGTTGTTCATGTCCTCGACCTGCTGGTTCGGGATCCAGGTGCCGCCCGAGTGCTCGGTCATGTAGGCGTTGACGTTCGGGTACTGGTTGTGGACCTGGGTCTGCAGGTTCACGTCACCGCCGTACCCGTGCCAGGCGATGCCGCCGAAGTTCGGGTCGGCGCGCAGGCCGGCGTCCGCGATCGGCACCGAACCGAGGTCGTTGTAGTTGCCCCAGTTGTAGTCGAGGATCAGCACCTTGGTGCTGAGGCCGGCGGCGTGCAGGGCCGGGAACAGGTGGTTCTTGGTGAAGTTCAGCAGCCCGGCGCCGTTCCAGTTCATCGAGGCGTAGCCGGTGTTGTCGTTCCCGCAGCAGGTCGGCTCGTTCTGCACCGAGACGTAGTCGATGTGGTTGCCCTGGGCCTCGTTCTGCTGCAGGTACTTCACGAAGTACTGCGCGTACATCGGGTAGTACTCGGCCTTCAGCCAGCCGCGGTGGACGAAGTCGTTGTTGTCCTTCATCCAGGCCGGCGCGCTCCACGGCGAGCCCATCACCTTGAGGTTCGGGTTGAGCTGCTTGGCCTGCTTGGTCAACGGGACGACGTCGGCCAGGTCGTGGTTGATGCTGAAGTTGTTCAGATCGCAGCAGGTGTCGTCGTAGGAGTAGTTGAACCGGGCCAGATCCGAGGCGCCCATCGGGTTGCGGACGAACGACAGCCCGATCCCGTTCACCGGGTCGAACAAGTCGCGCATCACCTGGTCGCGGGTCGCGGCCGAGATGGTGTTGCTGCTGTTCAGCAGCCACGCGGAGCTGTCCGCGAAGGAGGCACCGCCGCCCTCCCACGACTGGTACGTCGTGTTCTCGTTGACCGTGATCGTCTGGTTGGCCGAGCCACCGGCCGGGCCGAAGTTGACCGGCGTCTGCTGCTGCAGGCCACGGGTGACGTTCTGGCCGGCCGAGTCGTTCGTGGTGGTCAGGTAGACCTGTACCTGTTCGCCGGCGGCGTGCGCAGGTTCCGGGTTGGTGATGCTCAGGCCGGTCGCGGTCACGCTCAGGGCCGCGAGCCCTACCAGGGCAGGAATGAGGCGCTTGCGGCGCCGGCGTTGGATCCCGTTGGGGGGCATGGCGGAATCTCCCTTTTGCTCAAGGGCTTTCACAGGGCGGATGGGACCCCCGGGTACCGGCGTCTGCCCGCGCCGCAACAGGTGGTCAGCACGAGGTAACCATCGGTGCAGACCGCTGTCAACGTCATGACGGCGACTTTTTTCACGACTTATATTTACGCGTGGGCTTGACGTGAAAGCGTTCTCACAGCAGGCTGCCTCCCAGCGATTCCCTGTCTCGCAGCAGTCCGCCCCCGCCCCCAACGGCCGGACAGCGTTGTCCGGCCGCGCGAGAAATGAGGTACGCATGAGATCTCCGCGTCCCCGGTTCCGTTCCACCGCGTTGCTCGCCGTCGGCGCAGCGCTGCTCGGAACCGCCTTCCTCCAAGCCTCCGCCACCGCCGGTACGACGTCCGCGGCCGGCACCAGCTCCTCGATGTCGGCCGCCGCTGTCGGTCCGACCATCTGGGAGGACAACTTCGACGGCCCGGCCGGCCAGGCCCCCAACGCGAGTAAGTGGCGCTACGACATCGGCGGCTCCGGCTGGGGTAACAACGAGCGCGAGTACTACACCAACAGCACCAGCAACTCCGCCCTCGACGGCGCCGGGAACCTGGTGATCACCGCCCGCCGTGAATCCGGCGGACACAGCTGTTGGTACGGCACATGCGAGTACACCTCCGCACGGTTGCTCACCGCGGCGACCTTCACCCAGCAGTACGGCCGCTTCGAGACGCGGATGAAGATCCCGCGTGGACAAGGTCTCTGGCCTGCCTTCTGGATGCTCGGCGACGGTGGTGCGGGTTGGCCGGACCAAGGTGAGATCGACATCATGGAGAACATCGGCAAGGAGCCGAGCACCGTACACGGCACCATCCACGGGCCCGGGTACTCCGGCGCCGGCGGCATCGGCGCCCCCTACTCGTTGCCGAACGGCCAGAAGTTCGCCGACGGGTTCCACACCTTCACCGTCGACTGGTCGCCGAACTCGATCATCTGGTACGTCGACGGTGTCCAGTACCAGCAGCGCACTCCCGCCGACCTGGGCGGCAAGACCTGGGTCTACAACCACCCGTTCTTCATGATCATGAACGTGGCGGTCGGTGGCGGCTGGCCAGGTGATCCGGACGGCAGCACCACGATGCCGCAGACCATGACCGTCGACTACGTGCGCGTCAGCAGCCTCACTGGAGGCGGCGGTGGCGGCACGATCACGGCTCTCGGCAAGTGCATGGACGTCGCCGGTGCGAACTCTGCGGACGGCACAGCCGTTCAGCTCTACGACTGCAACGGCACCGCCGCGCAGCAGTGGAGCCGTCCGGGTGACGGCACGATCCGTGCCCTCGGCAAATGCCTGGATGTCGCCGGTGCCGGAACCGCTGACGGCACCAAGCTCCAGATAGTCACCTGCAACGGCAACGGGGCCCAGCAATGGACCTATACCGGTGCGCACGACCTGGTGAATCCACAGTCCAACAAGTGCGCGGACATCCCGTCGGGGAACGCCACCAACGGAAACCGCCTGCAGATCTGGACCTGCAACGGCACCGCAGCCCAGAAGTGGACCATCTGACAAACAACACAAAGCACCCCGCTTTCCCTTCATTTGAAAGGAAAGCGGGGTGCTTTGCTGGTCAGGCCTGCCGGTGCGACTTGATCAGGTCCGTGTAGGTCTTACCACTGGTCTTCAGCACCCGGGTGCCGCTCGCATAATCGACGTACGCGAGGCCGAACCGCGGCGCATAACCATAGGCCCACTCGAAGTTGTCCATCAGCGACCAGGCGAAGTAACCGGCCAGCGGCGCACCCTGCTGAACCGCGCGGACACAAGCGGCCAGATGCCCTTCCAGGTAAGCCGTTCGCTGCGGGTCGTCGACCTCGAAGTTCGCATCGGGCTGGTCGACCCACGCCGAACCGTTCTCGGTGATGTAGATCTTCTCCGCGCCGTACTCCTTGGCCAGCCGCAGGATCAGCTCCTCCAGCCCCGACGGGTGCACCTCCCAGTCGAGCATGGTGTGCTCGGTGTTCGGCCCCGGAACCTGGCTGAATCCCAGCAGGGGAACGGAATCGTCGGCCTTGATGATCTGCCGGAAGTAGTAGTTCAGCCCGATGAAGTCGGTCGGCGCCGCGATGATCTCGGCATCGCCCGGCTGCTCAGGCAGCTCCACGCCGTACGTCTCGATCATGTCTGCGGGGAATCCGCGACCGAACACCGGGTCCAGCCACCAGCGGTTGATGTGCCCGTCGGCGATCTGCGCAGCGCGGATGTCCGCCGGGCTGTCACTCGCCGGTTCGGTCCCACTGAGATTGACGACCAGCCCGATCGACGCCGGCTCCGGCGCCGACTCGCGCAGCGCTGCGACGCCGAGGCCGTGCGCCAGCAACAGGTTGTACGACGCGCGCACGGCGATCGCCGGGTCGGTGATGCCGGGCGCCATCCGGCCTTCCCAGTGACCGATCCACGCCGAGCACAACGGCTCGTTCAAGGTCGCCCAGTCGCGCACCCGGTCGCCCAGCCTGGCACCGACAACGGCCGCGTACTCCGCGAACCGGTACGCCGTATCGCGGTTCTCCCAGCCACCGAGATCCTGCAGCCCCTGCGGCAGATCCCAGTGATACAAGGTGACGAAGGGCTTGATGCCCTCGGCAAGCAAATCGTCGACGACCCGGTCGTAGTAGTCCAAGCCGGCCGCGTTCACCGCACCGGAGCCGGTGGGAATCACTCGCGGCCAGGCGATCGAGAACCGGTACGCGTCCACGCCGAGCTGCTTCAACAAGTCGAGGTCCTCGGGCCAGCGGTGGTAGGAATCGCACGCGACGTCACCGGTGTCGCCGTTGTCGATCGCACCGGGCACGCGACAGAACGTGTCCCAGATCGACGGCAGCCGACCGTCGGCGTCGATCGCACCTTCGATCTGGTACGCCGAGGTGGCAGTACCCCAGACGAAGTCCTGTCGGAGCGGGGAGAGCTCGACCATCGGTGACCCCCAAGGGGTAGTAGGCGGGTTTTTTCAAAGCATAGTTGAAGTCCTGAACCCCGAATAGCAACTACCCAGTTTCCGGAACCACCCACCCCCAACGCCCCATCCCACCCCATCCGCCCCGCCCCATCCGCCCGCCGAACACCGTTCTTTCGCCCACTGGCCCGCTATAAGCGCACCAGCCGAGGAAAAACAGCGTTCGTCCGCTCGGGTGAGAGTGCGGCGCG
Organism: Kribbella sp. NPDC006257; assembly: GCF_040613535.1. Classification (NCBI taxonomy): domain Bacteria; kingdom Bacillati; phylum Actinomycetota; class Actinomycetes; order Propionibacteriales; family Kribbellaceae; genus Kribbella; species Kribbella sp. NPDC006257. The sequence goes on along the minus strand of NZ_JBEXSJ010000062.1, from coordinate 65 downwards.
GCGTGCGGGTGCCGGATGCGGGGTGCCGGATGCGGGGTGCCGGGTGGGTGCCGGGTGCCGGCCGG
>NZ_JBEXSJ010000061.1:0-34413 GCF_040613535.1 Kribbella sp. NPDC006257 | reverse complement strand
CGCACCCGCACCTGCCCGAGGTGGAGACCTCCAACCCGGCCGACCTCTTCCACGCGCTCAAGCAGCGCGACGTCCTCGTGCACCATCCGTACGACACGTTCTCGGATCTGCATGGACCAGTGTGTGGTCAATCTCGAGGACGACCCGGCGGTGGCCGGCGACGCCGTCGTACTGTTCGGGGCGGGATCGGCCGGTGAGCCGACCGCGGACGACTGGGCGGACGCGGCCGGGACCATCAACTACGAGATCGTGACCCGCCTCGGCGCCCGGGTGCCGCGGCGGTACGTCGACACCGCGGAGGCGACCGGCTGATGTCGAAGGCAGGACGGACCGCGGGGTTGATCGGCGCCGCGGTCGGAGTGCTGGCGGCCGGTGCGGCCGCCGGCGTCGCCGTCGAGCGACAGGTGATCGGCCGCCGATCGGGCCAGCGCGCCCAGCTGGAGGCGGAGCCGTTCGGATCGCTGCGCGGTACGCCGCACGTCTTCACCGCCGACGACGGTGTCGAGCTGTACGTGGAGGTCGACGAGCTGCGGAGGTCTCGCCGGCCGGCCGCACCGCCGAAGCGGCGGCTGCGGCGGAAGGCACCGGAGGGGCCCGAGGACCTGACGCTGATCTTCGCGCACGGGTACGGCCTGAACATGGACTGCTGGCACTTCGAGCGCCGCGACCTGGCCGGGATCGGCACGATGGTCTTCTACGACCAGCGCTCGCACGGCCGCTCCGGGCGGTCGCCCAAGGAGCACGTCAGCATCGACCAGCTCGGCCGCGACCTCTACGGGATCCTCGAGGAGTACGCGCCGACGGGTCCGGTGATCCTGATCGGCCACTCGATGGGTGGCATGTCGATCATGGCGATGGCCGAGCAGCACCCGGAGATCTTCGGCGACCGGATCATCGGCGTCGGCCTGTGCTCGACCAGCGCCGGCCGTCTCGACCAGACCCCGATCGCGCTGCCCGGCAGAGCAGGCATGCTGGTACGCCGGTTGGCCACCCCGACCGTCGCCGCGCTGGCCCGGATCCCCGATGTCGTCGAGCGCGGCCGCAAGGCCGGTACGGACATCAGCTACCTGCTGACCAGGAAGTACTCGTTCGGCTCCGAGGTGCCGCCGTCGTTCACCGAGTTCGTCAACGAGATGATCGCCGCGACGCCGATCTCGGTGATCGCGGAGTTCTACCCGATCTTCGCGCTGCACAACAAGTACAGCGCGCTGGAGCCGCTGCAGAAGGTGGAGTGCGTGGTGGTCGGGGGCGATTCCGATCATCTGACGCCGTTCGAGCACTCCGAGGAGATCGTCCGGCACGTGCCCGGCGCGGAGCTGGTCGAGGTGAAGAACTGCGGCCATCTGGGGTTGATCGAGCACCACCGTGAATTCACCGCGGCGCTGCTTGGGATGATCGAACGGGCCGAGCAGTCGCTGGGCCCTAACTGAGCCGTTGCCGTTCGAGAACTTGAGGAAGCGATGACCGATCTGCACGTGGTGGATGCCACGGCCGAGACCGTCGACGAGATCGTGACGGTGATCCACCATGCCTTCGCGGCCCGGCGGGTTCTCGATCCGCCGTCCACCGCGTTGTCCGAGAACGCCTCGACAGTCGGTGCGGCGGTCGCTCAGCATGGCGGCCTGCTCGCGCGCATCGACGGCGTACCGGCTGGGGCGATGCTCTTCGACGTGGCCGGTGACGTGCTCGGGTTGCGGCGGGTTTCGGTGAATCCGCGGTTCCAGGGGCGCGGGGTCGCTTCGGCGATGGTCGGATGTGCGGAGGATGCTGCTCGGTTGCGTGGGTTGCGGCGGGTTCGGCTGGTTGCCCGCGAGGAGTTGCCGGAGACGGTCGAGTTCTGGCGGCGGCGCGGGTACTCCGTGGTGGAGCAGCGCGGGCACGATCTGATCTACGCGAAGGCGATGCCGCTTGAGCTGACCATCCCGACTGCCGACGAGATGCGGTCGGCCGGCGAGGAGATCGCCGGACAACTGCGGGCGGGCGACGTACTGGTGCTGTCCGGTGATCTCGGCGCGGGGAAGACGACGTTCACGCAGGGGCTCGGCGCGGGACTGAAGGTGCGTGGCGACATCACCTCGCCGACGTTCGTGATCTCGCGGGTGCATCCGTCGCTATCGGGTGGGCCGGCGCTGGTGCATGTCGACGCTTATCGGCTGGGTGGGATCGCCGAGCTGGACGATCTCGATCTGGACGCGAGCCTGGACGACGCGGTGACCGTGGTCGAATGGGGGCACGGGCTGGCGGAGACACTGGCCGCGGACCGGCTCGACATCGTGGTGACCCGGGGCGACGACGACACCGACGAGACTCGCGACCTGCGCGTCACCCCGGTCGGCCGGCGCTGGGCCGAGACCGGTGTGAACCTTTCTTTGGTGAGGGACTGAGATGCTGCTTGCGTTCGACACGTCCAGTGCTGCGGTGACCGTCGCGCTGGCGTCGCCTACCGGTGAGGTGCTTGCCTCGTCGTCGACCGTCGATGCCTTGCGGCACGGCGAGTTGCTGGCGCCGGCGATCGCTGCTGCGTTGGCGAAGGCCGGTTGCACGCCACGTGATCTGACGCGAATCGCTGTAGGCGTCGGGCCGGGGCCGTTCACCGGGTTGCGGGTTGGGCTGGTCACCGCGCGCACGATGGCGGACGTACTGGGGATCGAGGTCGTGGGCGTCTGCAGTCTCGACATCCTCGCGCTGCAGTCGCCGGTCGACCAGCCTGTCGCGGTCGCCACGGATGCCCGGCGCAAGGAGATCTACTGGGCGCTCTACGACAGTCCCGCCGCGGACGGCAGCCGCCGCCGCATCGAGGGTCCTGCCGTCGACCGCCCCGCGGACGTCTCGCACGTCCTCGCCGGCCTGCCGCTCACCGGCCGAGGCGTCACCCTGTACGCCGAGGCGCTCGGGCGCGGCACGGGTGCCGAGATCATCGAGTACCCATCAGCCGAAGCACTCGCCACCGGCGTCGCCACCGGCACCCTGCAGACCGTCGCCCCCGACCCGCTCTACCTCCGCCGCCCCGACGTCACCCTGTCGGCCGGCCCCAAAAGCGTCCTATGAGACCCAACATCCGCCCGGCGACAACTGCGGATCTGGAACCGATCGCCACCCTCGATCAGCTGTGCTTCGGCCGAGCTGCGACCGTAGGTAGCTCAGCCATCGGCGGCGATGCTTCGATCACTCCGCCTTCCTTCACCGGTGACACTTGGAGCGCAGCGACCTGGAGCGACGAGTTCGCCCGGTTGGGAAGCGATCGGGTGATTCTGGTTGCGGATGAGGGGGAGGTTGTTGGGTACGTCGTGTTGCTGGTGCCGGTGAGTGCGGAGGATCCGGTGGATCTGCTGCGGATCGCGGTGGCGCCGGCGGAACGGCGTACGGGCATCGGACGGCAACTGATGAGCGCCGCGTTGCAGCGGTGTGCGGGGCGTACCGTCCTGCTGGAAGTTGCCGAGAGCAACAAGTCCGCGGCGGAGTTGTACCGCGGGTTCGGATTCACCGAGATCAGTCGGCGGCGCGGGTACTACGCCGGCGGCGAGGACGCCGTCATCATGCGGTGGCAGGAGGACCATGAGTGAGAACGAGCCGCTGATCCTGGGCATCGAGACGTCGTGTGACGAGACCGGGGTCGGCATCGTCCGCGGGCAGACGCTGCTCGCCGACGCGATCGCCTCGAGTGTGGAGGAACACGCGCGCTTCGGCGGCGTCGTACCGGAGGTTGCCAGTCGCGCGCACCTCGAGGCGATGGTGCCGACGATCCGCCGCGCCTGCGAGACAGCGGGGATCAAACCCAGCGACGTCGACGCGGTCGCGGTGACCAGCGGCCCCGGTCTCGCCGGCGCGTTGCTGGTCGGCGTCGCCGCCGCCAAGGGACTCGCGCTGTCCCTCGAAAAGCCCTTGTACGGCGTGAATCACCTCGCCGCCCACGTTGCCGTCGACACCTTGGAACACGGCGATCTGCCGAAGGGCTGCGTGGCGATGCTCGTGTCCGGTGGGCACTCGTCGCTCCTCGCCGTCGAGGACATCACCGAGGGCGTCCTGCCGATGGGGTCGACCATCGACGACGCCGCGGGGGAGGCGTTCGACAAGGTCGCCCGGGTGCTCGGCCTGCCGTTCCCCGGAGGTCCATATGTCGACAAGGCGGCACGGGACGGTGGCGACCGGCTCTACGTGAAGTTCCCGCGCGGGCTGACCAGCCAGCGCGACCTGGAGCGGCACCGGTTCGACTTCTCCTTCTCCGGCCTGAAGACCGCGGTCGCCCGGTGGGTCGAGGCGAAGCGTCGCGACGGCGAGGAGGTGCCGGTGAACCACGTGGCGGCGGCCTTCCAGGAAGCGGTCTGCGACGTGCTGACCCGGAAGGCGATCGACGCCTGCAAGGACCGTGGGTACGAACACCTGCTGATCGGCGGTGGCGTCGCGGCCAACTCCCGGCTGCGGGTGATGGCGGAAGAACGCTGCGCCGAGGCAGGCATCGCCGTACGGGTCCCGCGGCCTGGGTTGTGCACCGACAACGGTGCGATGGTTGCCGCGCTCGGTTCGGAGCTGGTGCGCGCCGGCAAGGCTCCGTCGCCGCTGGATCTGCCGGCCGACTCGTCGATGCCGATCACCACGGTGCTCAACTGATGCGCTGGGTCGCTGATTCCGGTTTCGTCGCCGACGACGATGCTTCCCGCGTGGACCTTGATGTCGTGCACGGCTTCTTGCGTACGGCGTACTGGTCGCCAGGAGTGCCCCGCGAGGTGGTGGCTCGGGCGATCGCCAACTCGGTCGTCGTCGGCGTCTATGCACCGGACGGTGCCCAGGTCGCCTTCGCTCGCGCGGTGACCGATCGGGCGACTTTCGCCTGGATCGCGGACGTCTTCGTCCTCCCATCCCACCAGGGCAAAGGCCTCGGCCGCTTCGTGGTGTCGACCCTGCTGGAACACCCATCCCTACAAGGCCTCCGCCGCACCATGCTCGCCACCGCAGACGCCCACGACCTCTACCGCTCCTACGGCTTCCAAGACCTCCCCAACCCAGCCCGCTTCCTAGCAGTCCACCAAACCCCCACCACCCTGTACGGCGATCCTGCAACCACCAACGGCAGCGCCGCGAGCGCCGGCGGCGACGGGCAGGGATGACTGCCGCCGAGGGAAGCTCCCCGGATCCCGGCCACCTGCCTTCCCGTGGGCCGGGGATGGATCTGATTGCCGCTCCTGCGGGGGCGACGGATTTGGTGTTGCTGGCGCATGGGGGTGAGGCGGATTCGTTCAAGGGGGCGGGGGACTGGCGGGTTGCGTTGTTGCGGATGTGGCCGTTTGCGAGCGTTGCTCGTGCTGCTGCGCCTGATGCTGCTGTTGGGTTGATGCGGTACCGGTATCGCGGGTGGAACGGTTCGGACGCATCACCTGCTGTGGATCTTCGTGCGGTGCTCGACGGGCTGCCTGCGAGCATCCGTCGCGTCGTGCTGATCGGGCACTCTATGGGCGGGCGGGCAGTAGTTGCCGCAGGCAATCATCCGCTCGTCTCAGGCGTGCTCGCTCTCGCGCCCTGGCTTCCTCCGGGCGAACCGCTTGTCGCGCTGCGAGGGCCGGTCGTCTTCGCGCACGGCACGCTCGATCGCATCACCGATCCACGTCAGACCGCTGCCTATGCTCGCCGCCTCCGCCTCAGTGGCATCCCAGTTGCCATGCTGACAGTCGAAGGCGAGAAGCACGCGATGCTCCGGCGTACAGCGGACTGGAACACGCTCGTCCACCGCTTCACCACCGCGGCCCTGGGCTCGACGGACTGCGATGCGCTGACGGCAGATCCGGATCGCACCGACCCACTACCGACCTGGAATCGCCGAACGCCACTCGTCTCCGGCATCGCCTCGATCGCGAAAGCCCGCCTCGGCTCCCGCCTGACGCACTGGTAGCCGAGCTGCAGCGCGGGGAAGAGCGCGGCAGAAAGCTGGGGACGTTTCGTACGCCGCCTCGCCCCCAGCGAGCGGCCGGCGACCGGCCGGTTCCAACCCACACCTTGCCCGGGCCACGTGAACACCCGGCTGCGCTGAAGTTACCTCAGCAAGAAGCCGCCGTCCTGGAGAGGTGCCGCGGTGCTGTACCGGTTACGGGCGCCAGCGGAGGCCGGCTGCCCATCGGGTGAAATGGAGAGCGCGGTCGGCGCGGTGGGAGATGCCGGCTTGCAGGTACCAGTCGGCCAGGATCAGCTGGACGTACAGCATGATCGGCAGGATCGCTTCCGCCTCGCCATCGGTCAGCGGAAGGACGGATCGGTAGCCGGCGAAGAACGGACGGCTGAGACGTTCGAGTGCATCTCCAGCAGCCTCGCCTCTGTCGGTGCAACTGATCAGGCTGCAGCTCAGGAAGTACCCGAGGTCGTACATCCGCGGCCCGATCGGAAGATGATCGAGGTCGATGAAACCGGTCACCTCGTCGCCGGTCAGCAAGATGTTGCCCGCGTGACAGTCGCCGTGGATGCGCTGACTCGGCAGTCCCTCGACCGCTCGGGTCATCTCGTCGTGCATCGGGTCGATCGCTGCCGAGAGCCGCTCGAACTCGGCGGCCTGCAGTCGCGCTTCCAATCCCGGCCAGGACTCTCCGAAGGTGCGTTCGGCGAGGTGGATCTGCCAAGAGTCGATCTCGGTCGGACAGGTCGCGAGGGCTTGGTGGAGCCTGGCGATCGCCGCGCCACTGCTCTCGAGTTGCGCCTGACTTTCGGCCGGGTCCGGACCAGCGAGGAACGGGCTCAGGATGTAGAGCTCACCTTCGTACTCCGCGAACGGGTGGCCGTCGTCGGTCGGGTGGGGGACGCCGACCGGGATTCCTGAGCGCTCGAGGTGCGCCAGGATCTCGCAGTACTGCAGGAGTCTCGTGCTGGGGTTCGCGGTGCCGAGTGGCGAGATGCGTTTGAGGATGTGGTCGCCGACCCGCCAGACGCCGGGTTTGAGCTCGATGACCTCGCGATCACCGATCGTGGATTGCCAAGCCTGCAAAGGGATCACGGGGTGGACGCTAGCCGGGTCGGTGTGAGGCAGCCAGTGAAATTCCTTGCTGGGGGCTTGAACTGGTGTGCGCTCCAGGTTTTAGCGTGCTGGGCATGGAGTACAGAAACCTTGGATCAACCGGTCTGAAAGTCAGTGAGCTCTGCCTCGGTGCGATGTTGTTCGGTGAACGGACGGATGAGCGGGCCAGCGTGGAGATCCTGGACGAGTTCGTCGCGGCGGGTGGGACGTTCATCGACACCGCTGACGTCTACGGTGCGGGGAAGTCGGAGGAGGTGGTCGGTGGTTGGCTCAAGGGGCAGCGGCGGGACGAACTCGTCATTGCGACGAAGGTCTGGGGTGAGATGGGACCTGGGCCGAACGACCGCGGCTTGTCGCGGAAGCACCTCATCGCGGCTGTCGACGCGAGTCTCCGGCGGCTCGGGACGGACTACATCGATCTCTACCAGGCGCATCTGTGGGACAAGGACACGCCGCTGACCGAGACGCTCTCGACCCTCGACGGTCTCGTCCGGTCGGGCAAGGTGCGGCACTTCGGGGTCAGCAACTTCCGGAGCTGGCAACTGCAGAAGGCGGTCGACCTGTGCCGGCAGCATGGTTGGGAACAGCCAGCCTCGCTGCAGCCGCTCTACAACCTGCTGGACCGCGATCCCGAGTTCGAGCTTCTCCCGGTCTGCCGGAACGAAGGCCTGGGCGTCATCACCTGGTCCCCGCTCCGCTCCGGGTTCCTCTCCGGCGCCTACCACCGCGGTATGACGGCACCGCCCGCCGGGAGCAAACTCGCTACTCCCGGAAGCCACGACTGGGATGCCTACGCGACCGAGCACACTTGGCGCGTCCTGGACGAACTCGAAGCAGTCGCCAAGGAAACCGCCCACACCATGCCCCAGGTAGCCGTCCGCTGGCTCATCCAGCAGCCGGCCGTCACCGCCCCCATCATCGGCGCTCGCACCCCCACCCACCTCAAAGACCTTCTCGGCGCCACCGGTTGGTTCCTCACCTCCGACCAACTAGAACGCCTAACCACCGCCAGCCAACCAGCCAAACCCCGCTACCCCTACTTCGACTGAACGCCTGGGGAAGGCGAGGACCTCGTCGGGTTAGTGCTTGCTGTAGTAGGCGATTTTGTCGTCGAGGACGTTGAGGGCGACGGTCATTTTGGCGATTTCGGACTGGAGGCGGGCGCGGTTGTCCTGGAGGAGTTCGACGACGTCGCCGTTGCCGTTCGCGCGGTCGCGGAGTTTGCCCATGAAGCGTTGCAGGTCGGTGATCCCCAGGCCGGCGTTGCGCAGGCAGACCAGGAGGCCGACCCAGGCGACGTCGTGCTCGGTGTAGATCCGTTGCCCACCGGGTGTCCGCTCGACCGGACCGAACAGGCCCAGGCGTTCGTAGTACCGGAGTGTGTCCAGGCTGAGGCCGGTGCGCTCGGACGCTTCGGCGGGTGCGTACGCAGTCATGCCTCCCATCCTCCGACCTGGAGTGCGCTCCAGGTCAACCGATTAGCGGCGAGTGCCCGGCCGGGAGCGGCAACGGGCGCAGCACCTCGTCCGTCGGCTGGCCGACCGGGCACTCGCTCATGTGTTCGAAGATACATTCGAATACACTCCGAACGCAAATCCGCACTGCGCTCAGCCGGCGACCCGCCGGCAGGAGTAGGCGACCGCGTCCCGGCCGATCCGGGTGACGATGAGAGTAGCGCTCGCCGACCCCTTCGGCGCCAGCCGCTTACGCAGTACCGCAGGGTCCACATCCACCCCCCGCTTCTTGATCTCCAAGGTCCCGATCCCCTCCGCCCGCACCCAGGCCCGCAGCGCCTTCTCGCGGTAGGGCAGCTCCTCCACCACCTCATAAGCAGAGGCAAGCGGCGTCGCCACCAACGCATCAGCGGTCACATACGCGATCCGTAGATCCAACAGCCACCCACCGACAGCCTCAGCCACCGCAGTGACAAGACCGGCGCGCACCACGGCACCATCCGGCTCGTAGATGTACCGCCCAACAGGACCGTCCACAGCCTCCGGTGCAGCCGCCACACTCGCTCCACCCGGCAGCAGCGTCGCGCGTCGCGCAGTACCGCCGTAGAGCTTCCCCGACCAGAGCGCCGCCTCCTTGACTTCCCCGGCGTCGCTCACCCACTCCGCTTCCACCCCTGCCGGTACTGCGTCATGTGGGATCCCAGGTGCGACCTTCACGCAAGCAGTCCGTTCCAGCAGCGAGCTGATGAAGGACCACGGCGGCGAGTACGCGTTGTGGTCGAACACCCGCCTCCCATCCGCCCGCCGCGCCGGATCAGCAAACACGACCTCGTACTGCGTGACGTCCTGCGCCTCCGCATCTCCCACGACCACCTCGCCGGGCAGCCCTAGCGCCGCAAGGTTCGCCCGTGCCGCAGCAGCCGTCTCCGGATCCCTCTCGACGCCCGTCACCCGCAGGCCGGCCCGTGCCGCGCTGATCAGGTCTCCACCGATCCCGCACCCCAGGTCGATCACGGATGCACCCGGCAGCGTCGCAGCGATCCGCGCAGCTCGGTGCGTGCCGACAGTGGAACGCGTGGCTTGCTCCAGCCCATCAGGAGTGAAGTACATCCGCGCCGCGTCCTCTGCACCGAACTTGGCGACGGCCCGATGCCGCAGCGACGCCTGCGTCATCGCAGCGGTCACCACGGCAGCGTCGTACCGGCGTCTGAGCTTCTCGACGAGCTGCAGTTCACCGCCTGGCGCGTACGCCGAGCAGGCCTCGGCCAGCACTGTCCTGCCGATCGGGTCGAGCAGCAGAGTCAGCGTCACCCACCCAAGTCTGCCTGGGCTACTACAGCGGGCTGTAACAGCCCGTGCTCCACTGCTGCGTGGAGTTCTTGAACAGCCGCCAGTTCATGGCTGAACGGGTCTTCGGACCGTAGATGCCGTCAGCGGTGAGCTTGTGCTTGCGCTGCACCGCCTTCACTACGGCGAGCGTGTTACTGCCGTAGATCCCGTCGACAGCCAGATGGCTGCCATAGCAGTAGTTGAGGTTGCGCTGCAGAACCTTGATGGCCAGAGCGGGATCGCCTGATGTAGCGGACCCACGATGCGGATCGTCGCCGTACATGAGGTTGCAGTTCGTGCTGCCGCTCGCCGAAACCGACGGCACCGGCACACCCCACCCATTGCTGACAGGCGCCAGCCGCGCCGACTGACACTGCCCAAGTGCAGCTGCTGCCAATGTCTCCGCCTGGTCCGTCTCAGCGGAGGACTGCGGAGCCTGTACTACGGGCGCTCCGGCCGGCCCGCTCGCAGAACTCTTGTCCGGGGAGTCCTTGCCGGCAGCGGCCAGACCGGCGACCACGATCGCGCTGATCAGGACCGCCGCGAGCACGGCCAGCGCCTTCGGGGGCAGTTTGCGGAACGAGAGATTGCGCAGTGAGAGGGCCATGGTGCTCTCCTGGTTCGAACCCGGCGGAGTCCTTCAGACAAGACGGTCCCACGTCCGGACCGCCCGGCCCAGGGGTCGGTTGCGGAAAGTACGGGCCCGGTGACGCTGCTGCCGGCGTTCGCCGGGGGCGAGATTCTGGCACTCGAGTTGACCGAGTGCTAATCGCGGCCTAGATTCGGTGTTGGCACTCTCCACTCGAGGGTGCCAGCGGCCCGGCCTCTGATCCCCGCGACGGCAGAGGCGAACGGCCGCCTGCAGCACCCCGAAAACACGAGAAACTCGACCGTGGAGGTCAGCAAGTGTCGGTCACGATCAAGCCGCTCGAGGACCGTATCCTCGTAGCGCCGCTCGAAGCCGAGCAGACCACGAAGTCCGGCCTGGTGATCCCGGACACCGCCAAGGAGAAGCCGCAGGAGGGCGAGGTCATCGCGACCGGGCCCGGCCGCATCGACGACAACGGCAACCGTGTCCCGCTGGACGTCAACGTCGGTGACAAGGTCATCTACTCCAAGTACGGCGGCACCGAGGTGAAGTACGACGGCCAGGACTACCTGATCCTGGGCGCCCGCGACATCCTCGCCATCGTCAGCAAGTGACGATCGCTCGCAGCAGCTGACTGACACCGCTCCGGTGCCCGGAACACCGGCGCCGGAGCGGAGTCGGTTCTGCCCGCGGGCACCATGATCGCCAGTAACCCAGAGAGGGACAGAGTTTTCCATGCCGAAGATCCTCGAGTTCGACGAGAACGCGCGGCGCGCCCTTGAGCGTGGCGTCGACAAGCTCGCGAACACGGTGAAGGTGACGCTGGGGCCGAAGGGCCGCTACGTCGTGCTGGACAAGAAGTGGGGCGCCCCGACCATCACCAACGACGGTGTCACCGTCGCCCGTGAGGTCGAGCTGGACGACCCGTTCGAGAACCTTGGCGCGCAGCTCGCCAAGGAGGTTGCCACCAAGACCAACGACATCGCCGGTGACGGCACCACCACCGCGACGGTGCTGGCCCAGGCACTGGTGCACGAGGGCCTGCGGGCCGTCGCCGCCGGGGTCAACCCGATGGGTCTGAAGAAGGGCATCGAGGCGGCCGTCGAGGCCGTGTCGGCCCGGCTGATCGAGACCGCGCGGCCGGTCGACGACAAGGGCGACATGGCCCACGTCGCCACCATCTCCGCCCGGGACGCCGAGATCGGCCAGCTGATCGCGGAAGCCTTCGACAAGGTCGGCAAGGACGGCGTCATCACCGTCGAGGAGTCGAACACCTTCGGCACCGAGCTGGACTTCACCGAGGGCATGCAGTTCGACAAGGGCTTCATCTCGCCGTACTTCATCACCGACGCCGAGGGTGGCGAAGCGGTGCTGGACGACCCGTACATCCTGATCCACCAGGGCAAGATCTCCGCTGTCGCGGACCTGCTGCCGCTGCTGGAGAAGGTCGTCCAGTCGGGCAAGACGCTGCTGATCATCGCCGAGGACGTCGAGGGCGAGGCCCTGTCGACCCTGGTGGTCAACAAGATCCGCGGCAACTTCACCTCCGTCGCCGTCAAGGCGCCGGGCTTCGGCGACCGCCGCAAGGCGATGCTCGAGGACCTGGCCGCGCTGACCGGCGCCCAGGTGATCGCGCCCGAGGTCGGCCTCAAGCTCGACCAGGTGGGTCTGGAGGTGCTCGGCACCGCTCGGCGGATCGTCGTCACCAAGGACAACACCACCGTCGTCGAGGGCGCCGGCAAGGCCGACGACATCGACGGCCGGGTGAACCAGATCAAGGCCGAGATCGAGCGCACCGACTCCGACTGGGACCGCGAGAAGCTCCAGGAGCGCCTCGCCAAGCTGGCCGGCGGCGTCTGCGTGATCAAGGTCGGCGCGGCCACCGAGGTCGAGCTGAAGGAGAAGAAGCACCGCATCGAGGACGCCGTGTCGGCGACCCGTGCGGCGATCGAGGAGGGCATCGTCGCCGGTGGCGGCTCCGCTCTCGTCCACGCCGCCGCGGTGCTGGAGAACGGCCTGGACCTCGAGGGCGACGAGCTCGCCGGCGTCCGGATCGTCCGCAAGGCGATCGTCGAGCCGCTGCGCTGGATCGCCGAGAACGGTGGCTACGAGGGTTACGTCGTGACCGCCAAGGTCGCGGAGCTCGAGGTCGGCAGCGGCTTCAACGCCGCCACCGGCGAGTACGGCGACCTGCTGGCCCAGGGTGTCCTGGACCCGGTCAAGGTGACCCGTTCCGCGCTGGCCAACGCCGGCTCGATCGCGGCCCTGCTGCTCACCACGGAGACCCTGATCGTCGACAAGCCCGAAGACGAAGAGCCCGCCGCAGCCGGTCACGGCCACGGCCACGGTCACTGATTCTTCACCCGGCAACACCAGAACTGCCCGGCTCGGTCCTCGGACCAGCCGGGCGGTTCTGCTTTTCCCGGTACGCCGGTACTCGCCGGTCTCTGATCACGATTTGGGACTACTCCGGAGTACCCCTGCGGGGGTGACTGGTTGTAGTGAAAGATGCTCAGCGATTACTGGTTGCCACTATGCAACGGGCGGTGGCGGCCGTACTATCTTCCAGGCTGACCGGTCCGATACGAGGGGGGCGAGGTGACCGAGGTCCAAACACCGCACACCCCTGATCGGGTCGAGCTGCGAGATCTCGCCGCACTGGCGGGGAGCGGCGATCCGACCGCGCTGAACGATCTGCTCACCCGGGTCCGGGCCGTTGCCCACCGGTACGTGCGGTCGCGCCTGTGGACCTATCCTGGTGGCGCCGACATGGTCGATGACGTCGCGCAGGAAGTCTGTGTGGCGGTGTTCGGGGCACTCGGCCGGTACCGTGACGAGGGGCGGCCGTTCGAGGCGTTCGTGTACGGCATCGCGGCGAGGAAGGTCGCCGATGCCCAGCGGGCGTTCGCGGTGGCGGATGTGTCGACGCCGGACCTGCCGGACGGGGCGGACGAATCGCCGACGCCGGAGGAGCACGCCGTACGGTATGCGGAGCTGCGGCATGTGATGGGCCTGATGGACAAGTTGCCGGAGAAACTGCGGGAGATCCTGCGGCTCCGGGTGGTTGCGGGGATGTCAGCCGAGGAGACCGGCCGGGCACTGGGGATGACACCGGGGGCGGTGAGGGTCGCACAACATCGAGCGTTGAACACGCTCAGGGGGTTTGTGGGGCATGAGGCAAAGTTGGAACGACGGGCCGGGGAGGAGCGAAATGGCTGACCGTTTTGATCTTGACGCGATCGAAGCCGATGACGCACTGCTCGACCTGCTCGCAGCCGGTGGGGAGACAGCCTGGGCGGCGGCCGAGCACGACCCGGCCCTGATGCTGCTGGCCGAACTGCGGCTGGCGGTCGAGGTCGAGGACGAACTCCCGGTGGAGACGATCGACGACCCGGAGAGTTTCCTGGCGCGCTGCGCTGCGCTGAACCCGGCGATGGATCCGTTCGCCCGCAAGATGGCGGCCCGTGGACTGGCGCTCGGCGTCGCCGCGGTGGCCGCACTGTCGATCTCGGGCGTGGCCGCGGCCGTCAACGGTGACCCGCTGTCGCCGTACGAGAAGGTGATCGAGAAGGTCGTCGACGGGCTGAGCCCGGAGACCACCGTCCCGAAGGAGAAGCTGGACGGGCTGGCGCCGTTCGACAAGACGAAGATCGTCAAGGTCCAGAGGGACTTCCAGAAGAAGCAGGAAGAGCAGCAGGCCGCCCAGGACGCCGCGGACCAGAAGGACCCGGCGGCCGGTGGAGACCTGCGCAACGCGATCGACATCACGCCGCCGCTGGCCCGCCCGCCGGTGCCGCAGCTGCCGACCACCACCAAGGTCGACCCGCCGGTCGTCCAGCCGACCCAGCCGTCGGATCCGCAGCCGACCGATCCGCCCAGTGACCCGCCACCGAGCGACCCGCCGCCGAGCGACCCGACCGGTGAGCCGAGCACGCCGACGACGACACCGACCGATCCGCCGACCGACACGACCACCACGCCGCCGCCGAGCGACCCGACCAGTGAGCCCACGAAGCCGGCCGGTGGCGACAACGGCACCACCGGCGAGGGTTCGTCGGACCCGAGCACGACGCCGGTGCCGAGCACGGATCCGTCGGCCGGCCCGGGCGATGGATCGGGTGAGCTGGAGACCGGTGACGGTGGTCAGACCGGTGACGGAGCTCAGACCGGCGACGGAGCTCAGGCCGGTGACGGTGGTCAGACCGAGCAGCCGGATGACAGCCTGCCCGGTGGCGACACCCAGTCCGGCGACACCCAGCCCAGCGACACCAAGGACAGCACGCCGGCGGACCTGCCGGCCGGGGACGGCACCACCGGGCTGCTCAGCGAGCTGCTGCCGGTGCCGACCGGTGAGCCGACCGAGCTGCCGAGGCTCGAGCAGTACTCCGGCGGCTCACTCAACCCGACTGCCAAGCACTCGAACGGCAAGGTCGCGCTCGGCTGGGCCAAGGGCAAGTATCAGGCCGGCAAGCACTCCAACGGCAAGTACGTCGAGGGCAAGCACGCCGCGATCGCCCGGGCGCACGGCTCGATGGCCCCGGTGACGCTGCGCCAGATCCTGACCGTCCTGAACGGCCCGATGCACGAGCACTGACCTGTACTGCGAGCGCAAGGCCGCGCCTGTGGGCGTGGCCTTGCGCCGTCCTGTGGAGGACCGATTGAGGCTCCACGGCGCTCCCGGCATAGGATGGGGTCCCGTTCTCGCCGTGCAAAGGTGCCTGCCTTCCTCATGGACATCACACCCTCCGGAGTTCCCGACAAATTCGGCGTACTCGGTCTGACCTTCGACGACGTGCTGCTGCAGCCCGAAGAGTCCGACGTCATCCCGTCCGAGGCCAACACCCGGTCCCGGGTCAGCCGCAACATCGAGGTGAACATCCCGCTGCTGTCCAGCGCGATGGACACCGTCACCGAGGCCCGGATGGCGATCGCGATGGCGCGCCAGGGTGGTCTGGGCGTGCTGCACCGCAACCTGTCGATCGAGGACCAGGCCCAGCACGTCGACCTGGTCAAGCGGTCCGAGTCCGGCATGATCGCGCAGCCGATCACGATCGGCCCGGACGCGACCATCGGTGAGGCCGACGCGCTCTGCGCGCAGTACCGGATCTCCGGTGTGCCGGTGGTGGACAAGGCCGGCGTGCTGGTCGGCATCGTCACCAACCGCGACATGCGGTTCGAGACGAGCCAGGACCGCCCGGTGCACGAGGTGATGACCAAGCAGCCGCTGATCACCGGCAAGCAGGGCATCTCCGCGGACGACGCGATGGCGCTGCTCAGCAAGCACAAGGTGGAGAAGCTCCCGCTGGTCGATGCCGACGGCAAGCTGACCGGCCTGATCACGCTGAAGGACTTCGTCAAGCGCGACCAGTTCCCGCTGTCCACCAAGGACAGCTCCGGGCGGCTCCGGGTGGCCGGCGCGATCGGCTTCTTCGGCGAGGCCTACAAGCGGGCGATGACGCTCGTCGAGGCCGGCGTCGACCTGCTCGTGGTGGACACCGCGCACGGTCACTCCCAGGCCCAGCTGGAGATCATCCGCAAGCTCAAGGCCGACCCGGCCACCCACGGCGTCGACGTGGTCGGCGGCAACGTCGGCACCCGGGCCGGGGCCCAGGCACTGGTCGACGCGGGCGCGGACGGCGTGAAGGTCGGCGTCGGACCGGGCTCCATCTGTACGACGCGGGTCGTGTCCGGCGTCGGCGTGCCGCAGGTCACCGCGATCTACGAGGCCTCGCTGGCCTGCAAGCCGGCCGGCGTACCGGTGATCGGCGACGGCGGACTGCAGTACTCCGGTGACATCGCCAAGGCGCTCGTGGCCGGCGCGGACACCGTGATGCTCGGGTCGCTGCTGGCCGGTTGCGAGGAGTCGCCGGGCGACCTGGTGTTCATCAACGGCAAGCAGTTCAAGGCGTACCGCGGAATGGGCTCGCTCGGCGCGATGCAGTCCGGCGGCCTGCGCAAGTCGTACTCCAAGGACCGCTACTTCCAGAGCGACGTCGGCAGCGACGAGAAGCTGATCGCCGAGGGTGTCGAGGGCCAGGTGCCGTACCGCGGCCCGCTCTCCGCCGTCGCCCACCAGCTGATCGGCGGCCTCCGCCAGTCGATGTGGTACTGCGGCTCCCGCACCATCCCCGAGCTCCAGGACAAGGGCAAGTTCGTCCGCATCACCTCGGCCGGCCTCCAGGAGTCGCACCCCCACGACATCCAAATGACAGTAGAAGCCCCGAACTACTCCGGCCGCTGACCCTGACGGCCAGCTCTTGCGAGCCGACAAGCCGCTCGGTGAGTGACTTGTCGGATCACAAGGTTCCGTTGTTACGCTCTGCGTGACGGAAGGTGCATTTGTGGCTGGAGAGGTACCGCTTCGGCAGATCAAGGTGAGTGGCCTCACCTCGCTGGACCACGCCGTCCTGGACTTGTCGAGCCCGGTGACCTTGCTGGTGGGGCCGAACGGCGCCGGTAAGAGCAATGTCGTCGACGCGTTCGAGATGCTCGGACGAGTGATCGATCAGCAACTGAACGACCACCTCCTCAGAAGCGGTGGGTTTGCGGCGATCCTGCACCGGACTGCCGATCCTGCACTGACGCCGACGGCGATCGACATCGAGGTCTGGGGTGAGTGGCAGGCGGATGTCTCGAACGGCTACAAAGTCAGGATCGAGGCGGGTCCTGATGACCTCGGCCTGATTCGCGAGACAACGATGTTCCACGACCGTTCGAAGTACGAGCGACCACACGAGACCGATCTCGGCACCGCGCGGGAGAGCCGCCTGCGGGCCCAGGCTGTTGCCGAGGCGAAAGCGTCCTATGTGCTCCATCTGGTAGCAGGTTGCCGGGTCTTCCACTTCGATGACACCAGCGCCGATGCGCCGCCCAAACGCCGTATCGACCCTGCTGACAACCTCACGCTGGCACCGGATGCCCAGAACATCGCCGCCGTGCTTCTCCGTCTTCGGTCCGACGATCCAGCCCGCTATCAACGGATCGTCCGCGTTGTGCGCGGTGTCGCGCCGTACTTCGATGACTTCGTGCTCGAGCAGGAAGGCGGCGCGATCCGGCTCAGGTGGCGAGAGCGAGGTCTGGACTCGGTCTTCTCCGCCGACAACCTCAGCGACGGGACACTGCGCTTCGTTTGCCTGGCGGTGCTCCTGCTGCAGGACAACGCGCCGGGGACGGTGGTTCTGGACGAGCCAGAACTCGGTCTCCACCCCTTCGCGATCCACCAGCTCGCAGCGTTACTCCGCCGCGCGGCCAGGGATCGGCGTGTCGTCGCCGCCACCCAGTCGGTCACGTTGCTGGAGCAGTTCAGCGTCGAAGAGGTCGCCATCGTGGAGCGGACCAGGACCGGCACGCAGATCCAGCGACCGGATCCCAGCACCCTGGTGGAATGGTTGTCGGAGTATTCGCTGGGCGAACTCTGGGAGAAGAACCTGCTCGGTGGCCGGCCGCGTCCTGATGATTCGCCGCGTGTGGTGGGTGGATGACGGACTACCGCCAGCTCGCGATCCTGGTCGAAGGACAGACCGAGTCAGCATTCGTCACCGAGATCCTGGGTCCTTATCTGCAACCCTTCGGTGCCTATGTCACGCCGGTGATCGTCAAGACGGCCCGCCTCGCCGACGGTACGACGTACAAGGGCGGCGGCATGGTCTGGAAGCACTACCAGGAAGAGCTGTTACGGCTGCTGGGTTCGTCCCACTACCGATGCGTTTCCATCCTCGTGGACTTCTACGCCTACCCGCGTAACGCTCCGGGCTCGGACTGCTGCCGCCGTCCGCATCAACCCCGCAGCTGTGCCGACACGCGGAAAGAGGCTATGGCGGCGGCGATCGGCAGTGCCCGATTCGTGCCGCATGTGGTTCTCCACGAGTTCGAGACCTGGGTGATCGCCGCCGCGCTTGGGGCCGGATCGCTCCTCGGTGATGTCTCGGTCGCGAAGGCGCTGCAGGCAGAAGCAGCTTCGGTTGTAACGACGTCGAGTTGCTGAACGACTCGCGCCAGACCGCGCCGTCCAAGCGTGTGCTGCGCCGTTGGCCTGATTACGACAAGGTCATCGACGGGATCGAGGTCATCCGCGAGGCTGGACTCGAAGCCGTGATGGAACGGTGCCCAGGTCTGAAGACCTGGGTCGGGGAACTTCTCGACCGCTGAGTGCGTGAGATGGCAACCTGCCACCCGGTGGCGCACCCCAGGCTCCGACCATCGATCCCGGTGGCGTCGTACAGTCCGGTGGTTCCACGGCCCCGGGTATCCAGGGTTTCCCCAGTAGCCGGGCGGGGTTCCTGGTTGGCCTAAACTGCGGGGCATGACCGAGATCGAGATCGGCCGGGCCAAGCGGGGCCGGCAGGCGTATGCGTTCGACGACATCGCGATCGTGCCGTCGCGGCGCACCCGGGATCCCGAGGAGGTCTCGGTCGCCTGGCAGATCGACGCGTACCGGTTCGAGCTGCCGATCCTGGCTGCGCCGATGGACTCGGTGATGTCGCCGGCCACCGCGATCGCGATCGGCAAGGCCGGCGGTCTCGGCGTACTGAACCTCGAAGGTCTGTGGACCCGCTTCGACGACCCGACCTCGCTGCTCGAGGAGATCACCAGCCTCAGCCGTGAGCAGGCCGTGCACCGGCTGCAGGAGATCTATTCGGCGCCGATCAAGCCCGAGCTGATCTCCCAGCGGGTGCAGGAGATCCGCGATTCCGGGGTCACCGTGGCCGGCGCGTTGTCGCCGCAGCGGACCAAGCAGTTCGCCAAGCACGTCGTGGACGCGGGCGTCGACCTGTTCGTCATCCGCGGTACGACGGTGTCGGCCGAGCACGTGTCCGGTCAGGCGGAGCCGCTCAACCTCAAGCAGTTCATCTACGACCTCGACGTACCGGTGATCGTCGGCGGGTGCGCGACCCACCAGGCCGCGCTGCACCTGATGCGGACCGGTGCAGCCGGCGTACTGGTCGGCTTCGGTGGTGGCGCGGCGCACACGACCCGCAAGGTGCTCGGTGTCGCGGTGCCGATGGCGTCCGCGGTCGCCGATGTCGCGGCGGCCCGCCGGGACTACATGGACGAGTCGGGCGGCCGCTACGTGCACGTCATCGCCGACGGTTCGGTCGGCCGGTCCGGCGACGTGGCCAAGGCGATCGCGTGTGGCGCGGACGCCGTGATGGTCGGATCGCCGCTGGCTCGCGCGAGCGATGCTCCCGGTGGCGGATTCCACTGGGGCGCCGAGGCCTGGCATGCGGATCTGCCGCGCGGTGAGCGGGTCGAGGTCGGCGTCACCGGCACGATGGAGGAGATCCTGTTCGGCCCGTCCTGGGTGCCGGACGGCACGATGAACCTGGT
This sequence comes from Kribbella sp. NPDC006257, assembly GCF_040613535.1. Lineage (NCBI taxonomy): Bacteria > Bacillati > Actinomycetota > Actinomycetes > Propionibacteriales > Kribbellaceae > Kribbella > Kribbella sp. NPDC006257. The sequence continues at coordinate 14,720 of NZ_JBEXSJ010000061.1, read as the reverse complement.
CGGCGCGCTCAAGCGGGCGATGGCCACGACCGGCTACACGGAGCTCAAGGAGTTCCAGCGGGTCGAGGTCGTCGTCGGGTGAGCACCGGGATCCTGCTGCTGCATGGTTCGAGCGGGGTGCCCGATCTGGACCGGGCCAGGATCCTCACGGCACAGGGGTACGACGTCCTCGCACCGAAGTGGTTCGACGAGCGGGTCAGCGAGGTCCCGCTGGAGTCGTTCCCGCTGGACGAGCTCGCGGCCCGCAACGACCGGCTGGTCGTGATCGGTAGCTCGTTCGGTGCCGAGGCGGCGCTGTTGCTCGGCACGGTGGACGAGCGGATCGATGTGGTGGTCGCGTGTGCGCCCGGTGCTCATGTCTGGTCGTGGATCGAGGACGGCGTACAGACCTCGCACTGGACCTGGCAGGGTGAGCCGCTGCCGTTCGTCCCGTTCGATCTGGCGTGGGAGCCGGCCGACGATCCGCCGAGCTACGTCGACAGTTATCGGCACCGGCTGAAGATGTTTCCGGCCGAGGCCGCGGCGGCACGGATCCCGGCCGAGCGGTTCCAGGGCGAGCTCCTGATGCTGGCCGGTGACGACGACAAGGTCTGGCCGGCGGTGGAGTTCGCCGAGCAGATCGCGTTGCGGCGCGGCAGTCTGGAGACACGGACGTTGATCGGTGCCCAGGCCGGGCACCGGTTCATCTTCCCGGGTGAGCGCCCGAAGGCCGGCGGCCAGACGATGGCTCGCGGCGGCTCCGACGAGGCCGACGCAGCCTTCGGTACGCAGGCCTGGCCGGTGCTGCTCGAGGTGCTCGCCGGTTGATCCGCGTCGCTTGAGTAGTTCTGGAAGGATTGGGCCATGGGACTCTTCAGCCGCCGCAGCAAGGACTCCGACAACGTTGCCCTCGCCGCCGCCCGGGCGAGACTGTCTCCTGCCGACGTGGACCAGATCCGCTTCCTGCTCACCACGAAAAAGACGCTCTTCGCGGTGAAGTACGTGAAGGAACGCACCGACGTCGACCTGCACCAGGCCCGCGACCTGGTCGAGGAGATCCGCCTCGGCCGCTACGTCCCACCGATCAGTGACACCCCCGTACTACGGATGCCCGGCACCAACCTCGCCGAGCGCACCCGGTCCTTGAAGGCAGCCGGTGAACTCCACCAGGCAACCGCCCTGGTGGTCAGCGAAACCGGTATGACCGAAGCCGAGGCCGGCCTGTTCGTCGGCGCTCTCAAACTCGACGCCCAAGACAGCTAACCCTTCACATAGGAAAGCTTCTCCGCGACCTTCCCGTCGCGCAGCCGGAGGATGTCGACTCCCCGGACATGACCGCGCTCGCCGTCTCCGGAGTTCCACGAGAACCGCCAGCGCACGATCGCCCGGTCGCCCAGCACCACCGACTCCTCGAACTCGAAACGCGCGTCGTTCGTCTGCTGGAACAGCTGTTCCCACTGCTCGCGAACGGCCTGCCCACCGACGAAGCGAGCGCCATCGGGGGCCGGTGAGGTCGACTCGAACACGCAGTCCGGGGTCATCTCGGCCATGATCGCGTCCACATCTCCCCGCTCGAAGCCCGCATTGAGCCGGTCCACCGCGGCCCAGGCAGGCGTCCATCCGGGATCGCGGCCGAAAGCCCCCAGCAGTACGCCCGCCGGATCTGAGAACCCTTCCACCCGTACGCCGATCGCGCCGCCGCCGCGATACAACTCCTCGCGATCCTTGAACCAGGTCGCGATCCCGTCCACGACAGCAGGGTCAAGGTCAGCCGCAGAACCGATCGCGACGGCGAGATCCCAGCTGTGCACGAGATGGTCGGCCGTGAGCTGGTAGACGTATTCGGCCGCCTGCTCCTCGCCGTACGAGAGCTGGACGGTGGCACCACGCAGTACGGGCTCGATGACGGCGTTCTGGGCGGCCCGGGCAGCATGGGCGGCGGCGGATGCCGGGTCGTCACCGAGCAGGTCGCCGTCGAGTGAGTCGCCGACGTCCGCGATGGTCCCGCCGGCCAGCAAGGGCACGGTCCAGCGCTCCTCGCCGACGACGTGGTTGACCAGTTCGCGCACGGTCCAGGCCGAACAAGGCGTCGGATCTCCCCACTGATCCGCTCCTACCGAGGCCACCTGACGGACGAATTCCTCGCTGGCCCGGCGATGCATTTCCACGACATCCATGGCCCTACCCCCTTGAAGGCCAGCGTGCGCCCGCCGGGGATGACCGTCAATGCTGCAGTTGGGCGGCCGCGTCGTGGGCGTGCTGGGAGGCGGTGAAGTCGCCGGTGGCGGCGAGCAGGTCGCCGTGGTGGCGGTAGCAGGCCCCGGCCAGCTCCTTCACCTCGCCGTCCGTCATCGTGAACGGGATCAGCGCGGTCGCCACCTCGGCGCTCCAGCCGGCCAGGTCGAGAGCCATCTCGGTCTGCCCGGCCGCGTGGTACGCCTCGGAGATGTCCAGCAGCACCTGTGCCCAGACCGGCGCGTACGTCGAGGTCTCGTACCGCATCCGGTGCGACTCGCGCTCGGACGAGATCGCGAACAGGTAGTGCGCTTCGAGCCCGAGCGTCAGTGCGGTCTCGGCGTCGTGCAGGAGCATCGGGCGGACCAGTTCGGCCAGTTCGGTCGCGCGGACGGCAGCCGACTCGGGGTCGGTCCGGCCGGACACGGTCGCCAGCGTCATGCCGGGCGCGGGTTCGCTCAGGGCCATCAGGCGGTAGTACTGCTCGTAGGGCCCGAGCTTGATCTCCGCGTTCTCCAGCGCGGTGGTCAGCGACGGCGGGATGCCGCGGTCCAGCTCCTCCGCGACCCGGGCCGCAGTTTCGGGATCGGTCGCGACCGCGGTCCGCAGGCAGGTCTCGCCCTCGATCATCCGGCCGACGATGCCGAGGTGCTTGCCCTTGCGGGTCAGCGCGGAGACGAGGGTCCGCAGGTCGGTCGCAGATTCGGAGTCGGCGAGCGTGTCCGCCGTACTGAGTCCGATCTCGTCCGCTTCGAGGGCCAGATCGAGCCGTCCCTCGGCAGCGTGGATGTCGGCCGAGACGGCCGTCGACGAGCAGAGGTAGCGCGCGTAGGACAGTGACTGCGGGCTCGCGTTGATCTTGTCGGCCAGTTGCAGGAACAGCTGGGTCGCCGCGTCCGCGGACGCCACGGCCAGGTCCGGGTCGCCGTACCGGCGCAGGATCAGCGCGTTCATCGCGAGCACCCGGGCGAAGTCGGGCTGGTGGTCGATGCCGTTCTCGCCGCCGACCAGCTGGCCGTACGCGATCACCGCGCCGTCCATCTCCAGTACGGCGGTCGCTCCGTAGCCGCGGTGGGCCTGGGTCATCGCGCGCCGGGCCCGGACGTCGGCCAGGAACGACGTGGCGTCGAGAACCCCCGCGTCACTGAGCTCGGTGTAGCCGAGTTGGGCCTCATGGAGGGCGGCAAGCGCTTCCTCGTGACGGCCCGAGGCATTGAGTGAACCGGCCAGTTCGTACTGCGTGGCTGCCATCAGGTGCTTGGCCTCGTAGTGGTCCGGGCGGTCCCCGGCTCGTTCCCTGGCCAGCTCGATCACGCGTTGCTGGTACGGCCCGGCCTCGTCGGCACGGCCTTCCTCGATCAGCACCTGGGCTGTCTGCAACGCCTCGCCGAGCTCGTCCTCAGGAGGCGTCCAGAGCCCCCCGCTGTCCACCATCTTTACAACCCCGCCCTTTCACCAGGTCAAGCGCTCACAGTAGCGTTTACCTGCAAGAACTTCTTCACCTAACTGCGGCGCTGTCGTCAACTGCTGACACAGCTGTTACCGGCAGGTAGCCTGGGCAGATGAGCGAGCAGACCTCGATTCCTGCTGACCCCGAGCTCGACCCCACCGCGTCGTACGCGACCGACCAGTCGGTGATCCGCCGGCTCGGTGGTCTGCTGCACGCGACAGCAGGAACCCGCACCTCCTACGCACCCGCGACCGGGCAACCGGTTGCTGAGCTGCCGCTGTCCAGCCCCGACGACGTGCTGGCCGCCGTACGGTCGGCCCGGCGGACCCAGCGGAGCTGGAAGAACACGTCTCTCGACGACCGCGCCGCGATCCTGCTGCGCTACCACGACCTCGTCCTGGACCACCGGCACGAGCTGGTCGACCTGGTGATCGTGGAGTCCGGCAAGGCCCGCAAGCAGGCCTTCGAGGAGGTCGCGCACGTAGCGCTCACCGCCCGGTACTACGGGCGCAAGGCTACGGAACTCCTCTCGCCGCAACGCAAGCTGGGCATGTTCCCCCTGCTCACCCGTGCCGAGCAGCGCTTCGTCCCCAAAGGCGTGGTCGGCATCATCTCGCCCTGGAACTACCCACTCAGCATGGCGATGGCAGACGGCCTCCCTGCTGTTCTCGCCGGCAACACTGTCGTTCACAAGCCCGACAGCCAGACCCCGCTGACCGCGTTGCGCGCGATCGAGCTGCTCTACGAAGCAGGTCTCCCACGCGACGCCTGGCAGGCCGTGAACGGCGACGGCCCGACCGTCGGCGGCGCGCTCATCCAGAACACCGACTACATCTGCTTCACAGGCTCGACCAAGACCGGTCGCCTGGTAGCTCAGCAAGCGGGCGAGCGCCTGATCGGCTGCAGTCTCGAGCTCGGTGGCAAGAACCCCATGCTCGTACTACGTGACGCCGACGTGCACCGCGCCGCCGAGGGCGCCGTGCGGGCCTGCTTCTCCAGTGCCGGCCAGCTCTGTGTCTCGATGGAGCGGCTGTATGTCGCGGACCAGATCTACGACGCCTTCGTCACCGCGTTCCTGGACCGGGTGAAGAAGATCAAGCTCTCGGCCGGCACCGGCTGGGACGTCGACATGGGTTCGCTGATCTCGAAGGCCCAGCTGGAGACGGTCAGCCGGCACGTCGAGGACGCCAGGGCACGCGGAGCCGTAGTACTGGCTGGTGGGAAGGCGCGGCCGGACCTCGGGCCGTTGTTCTACGAGCCGACCGTGCTGTCCGGGGTGACGCCGGCGATGGAGTGCTTCGACCACGAGACCTTCGGGCCGGTCGTGTCGATCTACCGGTTCTCCGACGAGGCCGAGGCGATCGAGCGTGCCAACGAGGGCGAGTACGGGTTGAACGCGAGCGTCTGGACCAGGGACGGCAGTCGCGGCCGCAAGATCGCCGCCCAGCTGGTGGCCGGCACGGTCAACGTGAACGAGGGCTACGCCGCCACCTTCGGCTCGATCGACACCCCGATGGGCGGCATGCGGTCGTCGGGACTCGGCCGCCGGCAAGGCATCGAAGGCATCCGCCGGTACGTCGACCCGCAGGCGATCGCGACCCAGCGGGTGCTCCCGATCGCCGCGTCCCACGGAATCAAGGACGAGGCGTACGCCGAACTGATGACCGGCGCGCTCCGAGTCCTGAAGAAGCTGGGCAGGGCATGACCTTCGATCACGACGTCGTCGTCATCGGCTCCGGCTTCGGCGGCTCCGTCAGTGCGCTCCGGCTGGTGGAGAAGGGGTACGACGTCGCCGTACTGGAGGCCGGTGCGCGCTACGAGGACGCCGGTTTCGCGAAGACTTCCTGGGACAAGAGCCGGTTCCTGTTCGCGCCCAAGCTCGGCTGGTACGGGATCCAGCGGATCAGCGCGCTCCGCGACGTGATCATCCTGTCCGGCGCCGGAGTCGGCGGCGGCAGCCTCGTCTACGCGAACACCCTGTACGAACCGCTGCCCGCTTTCTACACCGACAAGGCCTGGGCGCACATCACCGACTGGAAGTCCGAGCTCGCCCCGTACTACGACCAGGCGAAGCGGATGCTCGGCGTCACGACGTACCCACACTTCACCCCGGCCGACAAGGTGATGAAGCAGGTCGCCGACGATCTGGGCGTGGGGGACACCTTCCACCCGACTCCGGTCGGCGTCTTCTTCGGCGAACCGGGGGTCGAGGTCGACGACCCGTTCTTCGGTGGCGCCGGCCCCCGGCGTACGGGCTGTATCGACTGTGGCGAGTGCATGACCGGGTGCCGGCACAACGCGAAGAACACGCTGACGAAGAACTACCTGTACCTGGCCGAGAAGGCCGGAGCCAGGGTGTTCCCGATGACCACGGTGACGTCGGTCCAGCCGCTCGCCGGCGGCGGCTACGAGATCACCACGCGGCGTACGTCGAACCGCAAGGCCGTCCGCGTTTTCACTGCCCAGCAAGTGATCTTCGCCGCCTCGGCGCTCGGTACGGCCAAACTCCTGCACCGGTTGAAGGACGAGGGCAAGCTGCCGCGGTTGTCGGATCGGCTCGGCGTGCTGACCCGGACCAACTCCGAATCGTTGCTCGGGGCAATCGCCCGGGACCGGACGGTGGACTACAGCCGCGGCGTCGCGATCACCTCGTCGTTCCACCCGGACGAGATCACCCACATCGAGCCGGTCCGGTACGGCAAGGGCAGCAACGTGATGTCGCTGCTGCAGACCGTGCTCACCGACGGCGGCGGCGACAAGGCGCGCTGGCGGACCTGGCTGCGCGAGATGGGGGCGCAGCGGAAGAACCTGCGCCGGCTGTACGACCTGAAGCACTGGTCGGAGCGGACCGTGATCGCGCTGGTGATGCAGACCGCGGACAACTCGATCACCACCTTCGGCAAGCGGGACCGGTTCGGCCGCTGGCGGCTCTCGTCGAAGCAGGGGCATGGCGCGCCGAACCCGTCGTGGATCCCGGTCGCCAACGAAGTGGTCCGGCGGATGGCCAAGCTGATGAACGGTACGCCGGGTGGCACGATCGGGGAGCCGTTCAACGTGCCGATGACCGCTCACTTCATCGGCGGCTGCGCGATCGGCGACTCCGCGTCGACGGGTGTGGTCGATCCGTACCACCGGGTCTACGGGTACGAGGGGCTGCACATCGTCGACGGCTCGACGATCTCGGCGAACCTCGGGGTGAACCCGTCCCTGACCATCACGGCGCAGGCCGAGCGCGCCTTGGCCTTCTGGCCGAACAAGGGCTCCGCCGACGGACGGCCGGCTCTCGGCTCGAAGTACGAGCGAGTGACGCCGGTCACACCAGTGCATCCTGTGGTCCCTGCGGACGCACCGGCGGCTTTGAGGCTGCCGATTGTGGAGATCACCAAGAAGCCGGCTGTGACGAAACCGTGACGCTATGACAACAAAGCCTCGTGATGGATGGGATTCACGAGGCTGAGCGCTATGAGGGTGAAAATGAAAAACCCTCAACCTTGGTCAGGTTGAGGGTAAAGGTGCCGGAAAAGGGAGCAGGTCCCTCGGGAACGTTTCCGCCCAAATCGTTTCCCGAGGGACCCACTCAAGCCGGGGTGAGGCGCCCGGCGCTTTGGGATCGGGTCACCAACCATAGCTGGCGACCCGAGCTCATGTGCCTCACTCTACTACCGATTCGAGCCATTTTGACCGGCTCGCGGTGACCGTAATCACTCTGCGTGCTGATCGTAATGTGCGACATTTCAGTCGCTCCTCGTAATCAGGGGCTGTGTTCTTGCGATCACCGCCTCTGCACACATCAACGAGGCCACTCACAAGGGGTTACGAAGTTCCGGAAAACTTTTCTGGAGATCCTCCCTGAGGCACTTCCGGAGCGGGTGTTCCAAGGTGACGCCCCTCGCAGTGCCAGGGGGTGGTGCTGGCTTACTGTGGGCCGACCGTTCGATGAGGCAGGAGAACCATGACCGACATCCTCGAGGTAGCTCGTGAGCAGGTACTGGGAAGAGGCGTCGGCCTCTCCGAGGAGCAGCTGGTCGAGGTCCTGCGATCGCCGGACGAGCAGCTCGACGACCTGCTGGCGCTGGCGCACGAAGTACGGGTGAAGTGGTGCGGTGAAGAGGTCGAGGTGGAGGGGATCATCTCGCTGAAGACCGGCGGCTGCCCCGAGGACTGCCACTTCTGCTCCCAGTCCGGTCAGTTCACCTCGCCGGTGCGCGCGGTCTGGCTGAACATCCCCGAGCTGGTCGAGGCCGCCAAGGAGACCGCGAAGACCGGCGCGACCGAGTTCTGCATCGTCGCCGCCGTCCGCGGCCCCGACGAGCGGCTGATGTCCCAGGTGAAGGCCGGGATCGAGGCGATCAACGCCGAGGTCGACATCAACATCGCCTGCTCGCTCGGCATGCTCACGCAAGCTCAGGTCGACGAGCTCAAGGCGATGGGGGTGCACCGCTACAACCACAACCTCGAGTCCGCCCGCTCGTACTTCGGCGACGTCGTCACCACGCACTCCTTCGAGGAGCGCTGGGACACCTGCCTGATGGTCCGCGAGTCCGGCATGGAGCTGTGCTGCGGCGGTCTGGTCGGGATGGGCGAGACCCTGGAGCAGCGCGCGGAGCTGGCCGCCCAGCTGGCCGAGCTCGAGCCGCACGAGGTCCCGCTGAACTTCCTCAACCCGCGCCCCGGGACGCCGTTCGGCGACATGGAGATCATGGCCGGCAAGGACGCGCTGCGGACCATCGCCGCGTTCCGGCTGGCAATGCCCAAGACCGTACTGCGGTATGCCGGTGGCCGTGAGCTGACACTCGGCGACCTCGGCACCCGCGAAGGACTGCTCGGCGGCATCAACGCCGTCATCGTCGGCAACTACCTGACCACCCTCGGCCGCCCGGCGACCGCGGACCTGGACTTGCTGGCCGACCTGAAGATGCCGGTGAAGGAACTCCAGAAGACGCTATGACCACAGTGCTCTACTGCGGCCACTGCGGCCGCGAGACTCTTGATGGCACGCACGACAGGTGCCAGCAGTCTCTGGCCCTCGAACCGCCCCGGTACTGCGCTCAGTGCCGGCGGCGGATGATCGTCCAGGTCCACCCGATGGGCTGGACCGCCCGCTGCTCCGCGCATGGTGAGGTCGCTTCGTCATGACCAAGCTGCCTGCCTCTGCCTCCGTATCTGCCTGCGTCTCTGCCTCCGCCTCCGGCTCCGCTGGGCTGCTGGCCGCCGATGCCGAGTCGCTCTGGCACCCGTACTCGTCGCTGAGCAAGCCGTCGCCGATGCATCTTGTCCGCGGCGCAGACGGGGTGCGGCTGCGGCTGGACGACGGCGCCGGTGGGACTGTTGAGGCGATCGACGCGATGGCCTCGTGGTGGTGCATGATCCACGGCTACCGCAATCCGGTCCTGGATGCGGCGCTGAAGGCGCAGGTCGACGACTTCAGCCACGTGATGTTCGGCGGGCTCACGCACGAACCGGCGATCCGGCTGGCCTCTCGCCTGGTCGAGATCACGCCTGAGCCTTTGCGGCACGTCTTCTTCTGCGACTCGGGTTCGGTGTCGGTCGAGGTCGCGATCAAGCTGGCGCTGCAGTATCAGGTGGCTCGGGGCTTTGCAGGCCGGACGCGGATGCTGACTGTCCGCGGCGGGTACCACGGCGACACCTTCGCGCCGATGAGCGTCTGCGACCCGGTGAACGGGATGCACTCGCTGTTCACCGGTGCGCTGAAGGAGCAGGTCTTCGGGCCGCAACCGCCGAGCGGGTTCGACCGGCCGGACGACGATCCCGAATTCCTCGCCTGGGCTTCGGCGATGCGGCAGGTCGCCGCGGAGTCCAAGGATCAAGTGGCGGCGATCATCGTCGAGCCGATCCTGCAAGGTGCCGGTGGCATGTACCCCTACAGTCCGGCCTGCCTCCGCCTGCTGCGCGAGCTGGCCGACGAGCACGGCTTCCTGCTCATCCTGGACGAGATCGCGACCGGCTTCGGCCGGACGGGGACGTTGTTCGCCTCGGAGCACGCTGATGTCATGCCGGACATCCTTTGTCTGGGGAAGGCGCTCACAGGTGGCTACCTGTCGATGGCCGCAACACTCTGTACTACGGACGTCGCGCACACCGTGTCGGGCGGCCCGGGTGGCGCGTTGATGCACGGCCCCACCTTCATGGCGAACCCCCTGGCCTGTGCGGTTGGCCTGGCGAGCGTTGATTTGTTGTTGGCCTCCGATTGGGCTGCTGGGATCGCTCGAATCTCGGCGGGGTTGTCCGCCGGGTTGGCGCCTGCCGCTTCGTTGCCCGGAGTGAAGGATGTACGGGTCCTCGGTGCCGTCGGTGTCGTGCAGCTGGCCGGCCCGGTCGACATGAAGCGCATGACAGACGCCGTACTGCGCCGTGGTGTCTGGGTCCGCCCGTTCCGCGATCTCGTCTACACGATGCCGCCGTACGTGTGCACCGACGACGAGATCGCCACCATCACCTCGGCCATCACCGAAGCAATTGCCGAGGGCAACTGATGTCGGACGATGGCGTTCGCGGGTCGCGCGGCCTGCTGGCGGACTGGCTGACACCGAAGGCAGAGGCGCTGGAATCCCGGGGCCTGACCCGTCGGCTGCGCCCACGCCCTTCCAGCGAAGTGCTGATCGACCTTGCCAGCAACGACTACCTCGGCCTGGCGCGCGATCCACGGGTTGTCGAGGCCGCAATGGCTGCAGTACAGGAGTGGGGCACGAGCGCCACAGCGTCCCGCCTCGTGACCGGTACTACGGCCCTGCATGCGGAACTCGAGTCGTCACTGGCTTCCTATGTCGGCCAGGACTCTGGTCTTGTCTTCTCGTCCGGGTACCTCGCCAACCTCGGCGTCGTCACCGCGCTCGGTGGACCTGGAACGTTGCTGGTATCCGACGAGCATGTCCACGCATCGCTCGTCGATGCCTGCCGGTTGTCGCGCTCGCGGGTAGAGGTCGTGCCGCACAACGACGTCGAGGCGGTCGGCAAAGCGCTTGCCGAACGCAAGGAACCGCATGCTGTGATTCTGATCGAGTCGGTTTACAGCGTCCTGGGTGACGCTGCGCCACTCGCTGAACTCTCGGCGATTGCGTTGGAGCACGGCGCCGTGCTGATGGTGGACGAGGCCCATGGTTTAGGTGTCACCGGCAACGGCCACGGTTCGGTCCACGCGGCCGGACTGGCGGGGCTGGACCACGTCGTCGTCACCATGACGCTCTCCAAATCCCTGGCCGGCCAAGGGGGCGCAGTACTGGGCCCCGCCGTACTCCGCGAGCACCTGGTCAATCGAGCTCGCCCTTTCATCTTCGACACCGGCTTGAACCCGGCCGCCTGCGGGGCCGCCCTAGCGGCGCTCCACATCCTGGCGGAACAAGAGCCCACCCGCCCAGACGCGATCCATACCACCGCAGCCCGCCTAGCCGCAGTCTGCAACGTCACCCCGTCCGCCGGCGCGGTCGTCTCCGTTCCCATGCCCGGTCCCCGCGAAGCAGTCCACGCCGCCTCGCTGTGCCTGGACAACGGCGTACGGGTCGGCAGTTTCCGCCCACCGAGCGTCCCCGACGGCATCTCCCGCCTTCGCCTGACCGCGCACGCCGGCCTGTCGTCCGACGACCTGGATCGCGCCTGCGAGGTCATCACCGCCGCCATCAAGGAAGTCTCATGATCCTCATAGTCACCGGCACCGACACCGGCGTCGGCAAGACGGTAGTCACCGCCGCCCTCGCCGCACGCGCACTGGGGGAGATTGGCAGCGGCCGGGTTGCGGTGGTCAAGCCTGCCCAGACCGGTGTCACCGGCGAGGAGCCGGGCGACCTGCAAGAGGTCGAGCGTCTGACGGGACTGACCGATCTGCACGAAGGGATCCGGCTGCGCGATCCGCTGGCCCCCACCACAGCCGGCCGCCGCGAGCAGCTCGCCCTTCCGTCGGTCGACGCCCATGCGAAGACGATCGACGACCTGGCCGCTGACCGGGAGCTCGTGATCGTCGAGGGCGCCGGTGGTCTCCTGGTCGGCCTCGACGAGGACGGGAACGACCTGGCCGACCTCGCTGCCCGGCTGGAGAGCCCGTTCGCCTTCGTCGTGGTTGCTCGCGCTGGGCTCGGGACGCTCAATCACGCCGGCCTGACGGTCGAGGCACTCCGTGTCCGCGGACTACCGATCGTGGGTCTGGTGATCGGGTCCTGGCCGGCCGAACCGGATCTTGCCGAGGAGTGCAACCTGGAGGACCTGCCGGCGACGACCGGCGTACCGGTGATCGGCCGGATCCCCGAAGGCGCCGGCTCGCTGTCCCGCGAGGCCTTCACTGCTGCCGCACCCAGCTGGTTCAGCTGAATCAGAGCCCGGTTTCGAGCAGTACGGACCGCCACACCTGGGTCAGGCGATTTCGGGCACCCCTCCCCGGATTCGGCCGCCTTCCCAGGCTCGTATCGCCGCACCGGACGCCCTCACCGTCTCGACTCGCGGTAGGGGAGCTCGACCTACCGGCGCGAGGCGCCGGGAGTCGGGCGCGGTAAGTGGCGAGGCCGACCGCTGACACAGTGTTCTTTGGACTGAAACGGTGGTTCATTCAGCGTCGATCTACACTCAGGCGGTGACTCGTTGCCCGGCTCGGTATGACGAAGAGCTGGGGATGTGGGTCGTTGACGATCCTGCGGAGGTGCGGGATGTACTGCTGGATCCGCAGACGTTCCGGCCGGACAACGCCGTGGTCGCGCATACCGCGCTGAGTGTGAAGGCGTTGCGCGTGCTGCAGGGTGTCGGGTTCGCGTTGCCGCCGACGCTGGCGAACAACGCGGGGGAGTCGCATCGGGGGATCCGGGCCGCGGTGGCGAGGTTCTTCAGTCCGGCGAAGGTTGCTGCGATCGAGCCGTTGGCGCGGGAGTTGGTGGCCGAGCGGGTGCGGGCTGCTTCGAAGTTGTTGGAGAAAGGTCCGGTGGACCTGGTCGAGGTAGTTGCAGCGGAGGCGCCGGCGGTGGTGTTGCTGGAGATGCTCGGGGTGCGCGACGTCGACGTACCGGCCCTGAAGGCGTGGAGCCGGGAGTCGCTGGAGCTGTTCTGGGGGTGGCCGGATGAGGATCGGCAGTTGGAGCTCGCGCACAGTGCGGCCGAGTTCTATGCGTGGTTGCGGAAGCGGGTCGCCGGTGCGTCCGGGGACGACTTGTTCGGCGTACTGGTCTCGCTCGGCTTGAGCGATGAGGAAGTGTGCGCGGTTGCCTACTTCTTGCTGATCGCGGGGCAGGAGACGACGACGCAGCTGATCTCCGCCGCCTTCCATCGGACGATCGGGTCCACGGTCGGCGATGCCGGCGAGTTGGTCGAGTCCGTACTACGGGAGTCGTCGTCCGTCCCCACCTGGCGCCGGATCGTGGCACACCCGACGACGGTCGGCGATGTGGAGCTCCCAGCGGGTGCCCCGATCCTGCTCGGGTTGTCGGGGCACGGCGGGCCTGCCGATTTGGCCTTCGGGCTCGGGATTCACCGGTGCCTCGGCGCGGGGTTGGCTCGGCTCGAGACGCGGGTGGCGCTGGAATGCGCCGGGCCACTGCTGGCCGCAGTACAGGCTGTTGAACCAGAACCGCCGATGATCGACCTGCTGTCCTTCCGCGCACCGGCGCGCATCCTGGTGACCCGGGTCTAGTAGGCGGCACCGGCGCGATCTGGTGGCCGGCGGCAACGAGGCCGTCGCACATCCGCTGCACTAGCGGTCGCCCGGGGAGACCAGGCCGGTTTCGTAGGCGAGGACGACGGCTTGGGCGCGGTCGCGGAGGGTGAGCTTGGCGAAGATGCGGGCGACGTGGGTCTTCACCGTCGCCTCGCTCAGCGTCAGCTCGGCGGCGAGCTCGGCGTTCGACAGCCCATGGCCCATCAGGGTGAGGACCTCGAGCTCCCGTGGGGTCAGGGCCGCGAGATCGCGATGGATCGCGGGCGTGGCCGGTGCCGGTGTCGCGAACCGTTCCACCAGCCGCCGCGTGATCGAGGGAGCCAGCAGGGCGTCGCCCGTGGTGACCAGGCTGACCGCCGCCGCCAGATGCTCGGGAGTGACGTCCTTCAGCAGAAACCCGCTGGCCCCGGCGGCCAGTGCGGCGTACACGTACTGATCCAGATCGAAGGTGGTGAGGATCAGAACCCGGCAGTCCGTCGGCGTCGCCAGGATGCGGCGGGTTGCCTCGAGGCCGTCCATCGTCGGCATCCGGATGTCCATCAGGACGACATCCGGTGCCAGCCGGCGAACCGCCTCGACGGCTTCAGCGCCGTCGGCCGCCTCACCGACGACCTCGATGCCGCGCGCGTTCAGGATCATCCGGAACCCGGTCCGCACCAGCGCCTGGTCATCGGCGATCACCACCCGAAGAGTCACCGCCGCTCCAGCGGGATCTTCGCCCGGACCCGGAATCCGCCACCGAGTCGCCGCCGCGCATCGAGATCGCCGCCGTACACGGCCACCCGCTGCCGCAACCCCAGCAGCCCGCGTCCTTCGCCACCCGCCACTGGCGAACGCCCGCCGGTCAGGATGCTCGGCCCGGTGTTCAGGATCTCCACCCGCAACGCATGGTCCGAATACCGCACCGTCACCTCGGCCTTCACCCTGTCGCCGTGCCTGAGCGCGTTGGTCAGCGCCTCCTGGATGATCCGGTACGCCGTGACGTCGACCCCGGCCGGAAGGGGACGCGGCTCACCCGAGATCCGCACCTCCACCGGTAACCCGGCGAAGGCGATCCGGTCGATCAGCGGACTGAGCCGGCTCAGACTCGGCTGTGGCGCCAGCCGCTCGTCCTCTTGACCATCGGCTGAGGGTGCCAGTAGGCCCAGCAGATGCCGCAGTTCGGCCATCGTGTCGCGCCCGGCAGCCTCGACCGCGAGCAAGGCGGCCTCGGCCTGATCCGGCTCGGTCGCCAGCACCTGCCGCGCCGCGCCGGCCTGGATCACCATCACGCTCACGTTGTGGCTGACGATGTCGTGCAGATCGTGGGCGATCCGGGCCCGCTCGGCGTCGACCGCGGTCTGTGCGGCGCTCTCCCGTTCGCGCTCGAGCAACCACCCGCGTTCCTCCAGCGCGCGGGCGTGCGCC
>NZ_JBEXSJ010000060.1:0-35141 GCF_040613535.1 Kribbella sp. NPDC006257 | reverse complement strand
GACGCCGGTCCGGCCAAGACGGTCGCCGCGCTGACCACGCTGGCCCGGCGGGCGATCTCGACGGTCCAGGCGTCCGGCCGGCAGGTGCTCGGCCTGACCGTCGGCGTACCGGGTCTGGTGAACACCGAGGGGTCGGTCGTGCTCGCCGCGGGGCTGGGCTGGCGCGACGTCCGGCTGCGCGCCGACCTGAGCGCCTCACTCGGCCGGCCGGACATCCCGGTGACGGTCGAGAACGACGCGAATCTCGGTGCCCTCGCCGAGCACCGCTACGGCCCGCACGCCGGCGACCCGAACCTGATCCACCTGACCGGTGAGACCGGGATCGGCGCCGGGGTGATCTGCGACGGCCGGCCGCTGCGCGGCAATCTGGGCTACGTCGGCGAGATCGGCCATCTCCAGATCGTCCCCGACGGTCCACCCTGCGGCTGCGGCCGGCGGGGGTGCCTGGAGGCGGTGGCCGGGATTCCCGCCCTGCTGGCCCGGATCAGCCCGGCGATCGCGATCGAGGACGACCCCAAACTCCAGCTGGAACAGGTGGTCCGCCGGGCGGCGGACAACGATCCCGAGGTGATCGGGCTGCTGTCCGAGATCGGCGGCCTGCTCGGCCAAGGCGTCTCCATCCTCGCGAACGTGCTGAACCCCGGCACCGTCCTGCTCGGCGGCTCGTACTCGCACCTGGCGCAGTGGCTGATCCCGGCCGTCGAGAAGGAACTCCGGGACCGGGCGTTGGCTCCCGGGGCAGGCGGCTGCACCGTGCTCGCCTCCACCTTCGGCCACGACGCGACCTCGATCGGGGCAGTGGCCCGTTCGCTCGACCAGCTCGATTCCGGCCGGTTGCCTGCCGCCCGGTAGCCATTTCAGGTCTTGACCAGTGGCTCAGAGGATGCGAACCTCTGAGTCACTCCGTCGTAACACGGTCGTCATGAGCCGCGACGGATTTTTTCGCCCCAGTTGTCGAAGCGCTTCGATTGTCTGTCGAGGTCTTGCGATCGTTGATCGAAGCGCTTCGAATTTCACCGTCGAGCCAGCGGAGTCCGATCCGATGAACACTCCCGCCAGTCCCCCGTTCCGAGACCCGGCCCGCCCCGTCGACGAACGGATCGGCGACCTGCTCGGCCGGCTCACGCTGCCGGAGAAGCTGGGCCTGCTGCACCAGCACCAGGCAGCGGTACCGCGACTCGGGCTGGACTCCTTCCGGACCGGCACCGAGGCGCTGCACGGGGTGGCCTGGCTCGGCCCGGCGACCGTCTTCCCGCAAGCGATCGGGCTCGCCACGACCTGGAACCCCGATCTCGTCCAGGCGGTCGGCGCGGCGGTGGCCGACGAGGTGCGGGTGTTCCACCAGAAGGACCCGGCCGGCGTCGGGCTGAACGTCTGGGCACCGGTCGTGAACCCGTTGCGCGATCCGCGCTGGGGACGCAACGAGGAAGGCTTCTCCGAGGACCCCTGGCTGACCGGGCTGATCGCGACCGCCTACGGTCGCGGGCTGATCGGCGACCGCCCGGGCCACCTGAAGACGGCACCGGCCATCAAGCACTTCTTTGCCTACAACAACGAAACCTCGCGCTGCGAGACCTCCAGCAACCTGCCGCCGCGGGTCCTGCACGACTACGAGCTGCCGGCCTTCCGGGCACCGGTGCAGGCAGGCGCCGCGGTCTCGATGATGCCGTCGTACAACCTGGTCAACGGCCGGCCGGCCCACCTGAGCCCCCTCATCAACGAGGTGGTGCGGAGCTGGACCACCGACGACCTGCTCGTGGTCAGTGACGCCGGCGCACCGGCGAACCTCTACGAACTCCAGCACTATCTGCCGGACGGCCCATCGGCGTACGCCGCTGCGCTGCTGGCCGGTGTCGACAGCTTCACGCAGGACGACACGGACGCCGGACCATCGATCCAGCACCTCACGGATGCTCTCCGGGACGGTCTGCTCTCGGAGTCGGACATCGACACCGCCGCCCGGCACGCCCTGGCGATCCGCTGCCGGCTGGGCGAGTTCGACCCGGCCGAGCTCCAGCCGTACCGCGACCTGGATCCGGACCTGGTGAACTCCCCCGCGCACCGCGAGCTCGCGCGCGACGCCGCCCGGCAGTCCGTCGTACTGCTCAAGAACGAGTGTCAGGTACTCCCGCTGGACGCCGGCACGAACAGCCTCACGGCCGTGATCGGCCCGTTGGCCGACACCCTCTACGAGGACTGGTACGCCGGAACGCTGCCCTACCGGATCACCGCGCTGGACGGCATCGTCGAGCGGCTGGGCAGCGCACGGGTGGAGTACTGCGAGGGCGTCGACCGGGTCGCACTGCGGATCACCGAGACCGGTCTGCAGTTGACCGTCGGCGCTGACGGTCGGCTGCAGGCCTCGGCAGCGGGCACGGCCGACGACGGCCTGTTCGACCTGTTCGACTGGGGTGGCGGGGCCTGGGCGCTGCGCTCGGTCCGCAACGGCCGGCACCTGACGGCGATGGACGACGGCGGACTGGTCGCCGATCAGCCGGGACCGAACGGCTGGGAGGTCAAGCAGACCTTCGAGCTGATCCAGACTCCCGAGGCGACACTCCTGATCAAGCACCTGAACAGCGGTCGCTTCCTGCAGGTGGACGACGGAGCCGTGCAGCTTGCCGAGCGCGAGCAGGCGACCGCGTTCGAGCTCGAGGTGGTCGTCGACGGCGCGGCCGCTGCCGCCGAACTGGCCGCCCGGGCCGGTACCGCGATCGTTGTTGTCGGCAACCATCCGCTGGTGAACGGCCGCGAGACCGAGGACCGAGCGGAGCTCGACCTACCGGCGGCGCAGGAGCGTCTGGTCCGCGCGGTCCATACGGCCAACTCCCGGACCGTGCTCGTGATGAGCAGCAGCTACCCGTTCTCGGTCTGCTGGCCGGAGCAGAACCTGCCGGCGCTGCTCTGGTCGGCGCACGGCGGTCAGGAGTACGGCCGCGCGCTCGCCGAGGTTCTCTTCGGTGACTGCGACCCCGGTGGCCGGCTGCCGCAGACCTGGTACCGCTCGGCGGCCGATCTGCCGGACCTGCTCGACTACGACATCATCGCCACCGACGCGACCTACCTCTACTACCGCGGTACGCCGCTCTACCCCTTCGGCCACGGTCTCAGCTACACGAACTTCACCTACTCCGAGCTGACCATGAGCGCGCCGACGCTGACCGCGGACGGCGAAGTACGGGTCAGCTGCACTGTCACCAACACGGGCAACCGGTCCGGGCACGAGGTCGTTCAGCTCTACACGCACCAGCAGCGGTCGCGGGTCAAGCAGCCGCTTCGGCAACTGCGCGACTTCCAGCACCTGACGCTGGCGTCCGGCGAGAGCCGGCGGGTGGAGCTGACGGTGAACGCGGCCGACCTGGCCTTCTACGACGTCACGAGGGACCGTCCATGTCTGGAGACTGCCCGGCACAGCATCCTGATCGGCCGCTCGTGCACCGATACCCGGCTGACCGGCACCGTTGACGTCATCGGCGAACGGATCCCGCTCCGGCAGCTCACCTCCAGGCCGCTGGCAGCGGTCAACTTCGACCAGTACTGCGCGATGACGCTGACCGCGGTCGCCGTCGATCACGGCGACGCGGCCCGATCGGTCGACCCGGGTGGCTGGCTCGGCTTCGACGACATCGAGCTGCCCGCGGGCGGTTTCCTCTGCACTGCAAGGGTTTCCAACGAAGGCGAGGCAACCGGTACCCTCGAGCTGCGGCTGGACGACCCGCTCCGCGGCGAGCTGCTCGGCCGCTGCGACGTAGTACCGCAGACCTGGACCGACGTTTCCTTCGAGGTGACCAGCAGCCGGCCGACCGGCACCCTCTACGCCATCTTCTCCACCGCCGGCATCAGCCTGGAGACTCTCACCTTCGCACCGACCGCACCCTTGAACGGAGCTTGATGACGTTTGTCTGGCAGTCCGCCGACCTGACCCTGACCTTCTGCTTCGACGACGGCCCGGTCCGGCTCGAGTCGATCCGGACGCGGGACCAGCGGGCCGACGGCTCCGGGACGACCGATCAGCCCCTGGTGGAGGTCTCGGCGCTCGGCCACGGGCGGGCGCCGAGCGCCTTCCGGCATGTCGAGACGGTCATCGGCAAGCGGCTGCGGTACCAGGGACACGAAGAGACCGCGGACACCCTCCGGATCATCCAGCAGGACGAGATCACCGGCCTCCAGGTCACCAGCCATTTCCGGGCACTGGCTGGTGTCCAGACCTGGACCGAAGCGCGACTCATCGGCCCCGGCCAGCTCGAACTCGACTTCCTGTCCTCAGCGGTGATCGGGCTCGGCTCGGTCGACTTCGACCTTGTGGCCGGAGACAACGACTGGATGGCGGAGAGCCGCTGGAGTCGCTCGGCGCTGCGTAGTACCGGCTTGCCTGACATCCGGACCGACCTGCACCGTCCGCCGCCGCGCACCCGTCGGGCCGTCACCTGCAACGGCTCGTGGTCGACCGGTGAGCGGCTGCCGACCGGTGTGCTGGTGGCACACGACGAGCCGTATGCGCTCGGCTGGCAGATCGAGCACAACGGTCCCTGGCACTACGAGGTCGGCGAGACCCGGCAGGGTGGCTACCTGCTGCTCAGCGGACCTACCGACGCTGAGCATCAATGGACCGCATCGATCAGCGCCGACGAGTCGTTCAGCACTGTGCCTGTCTCGCTCGTCGCCGGAAGCGGACAGGACGACGCGTTCGTGGCCCTGACCCGTCAACGGCGCGCTCTTCGTCTGCGTCGACCGGTCGACGACCGGCTGCCGATCGTGTTCAACGACTACATGAACACGTTGATGGGCGACCCGACCACGGCCAAACTGTTGCCGCTGATCGACGCCGCCGCCGAGGCCGGCGCGGACTACTTCTGCATCGACGCCGGCTGGTACGCCGAAGGTGACTGGTGGAGCACCGTCGGGGCCTGGGAACCGTCGACGAGCCGGTTCCCGAACGGTCTCGGCGAGGTGATCGACCGGATCCACCACCGCGGCATGGTGCCCGGCCTGTGGCTCGAACCCGAAGTGATCGGCGTCGACTCCCCGCTGGCCAAGGAGCTGCCCGACGAGGCCTTCATCAGCCGCCGCGGCATCCGGTACGCCGAAAGCGGCCGGTATCTGCTCGACCTGCGCCATGAGGCGGCCCGCGAGCATCTCGACAGCACCGTCGACCGGCTCGTCGCGGAGTACGGGATCGGCTTCTTCAAGCTGGACTACAACACGATGACCGGCCCGGGCTCCGACCTCGGCGGGAAGTCGCCAGGACAGGGCCTGCTGGAGCACAACCGCGCGCACCTCGAATGGCTCGACGGCGTCCAGGCGCGGCACCCCGACCTGCTCCTGGAGAACTGTGGTTCGGGCGCGCTTCGGATGGATTACGCGCTGCTGTCCAGGCTGCACCTGCAGTCGACCTCGGACCAGCAGGATCCGTTGCTCTACGCCCCGATCGCGGCGGCCGCGGCTGCTTCGGTTCTCCCCGAGCAAGCCGGCCACTGGGCCTACCCGGAGACCGGTACGTCGACGGAGAGATTCACTGTCAGTCTGGTGAACGGGATCCTCGGCCGGATGTACCTGTCCGGCTACCTCAACCGGATGACGCCGGACGAGCTCGACCTGGTCCGGGCCGCGGTCGCGGCCCACCGGGAGGTGCTGACCGAGATCGAGGAACTGACGCCGTTCTGGCCGCTGGGTCTCCCCGGGTGGACCGACGAATGGGTCGCCTTCGGCCTGGCGGGTGCCACCTCGTCGTACCTGACCTTGTGGCACCGTGCCTCGACGGCCGGCCGGATCGAACTTCCGCTCGCCGGAGTCACCGTGGAGGACTTCTTCCCGGCCGAAGCCGGCGACTGGACCTACACCAGCACCGATCAGACCCTGGTCGTGTCCACCTCGACCTCCGAACCATCTGCCCGGGTGCTCCGACTGCGCGGGAGACCCACCGACAGCCAGTGAGATGGCACAATTCGATCGTTGAGACGATCGGAGAGGTGAACGTGGCAAAGGGTTCCGGGGCCGGACAGGAGTCGGTGGATTCGTCTCCCCGGCGGCATCCGAGTCTTGCTGATGTAGCTGTGCTCGCGGGTGTGTCCCACATGACGGTCTCGCGGGTGATCAACGACAGCGAGCTCGTCCGGCCGGCCACCCGCGACCGGGTGCTGGCAGCGATCGAAAGCCTCGGGTACCGGCCGAACACCGCGGCCAGGGCCCTGGTCACCGGACGCACCGGCACGCTCGGCGTGGTGACCCTGGATTCCACCCTCTACGGACCGGCCAGCACGCTCTACGGCATCGAGCGCGCGGCGCGGGATGCGGGTTTCGCCATCACGGTGGCGAGTGTCGGCCGGCCGGGCGGGCAGCTCATCGCCGAAGCGGTCGAATCCCTGCAGCGCCAGGCGGTCGAAGGCATCGTGGTGATCGCACCCCACGTCACGACCGCCGAGGCGCTGGCGTTCGCACCGAACGGCGTACCACTCGTCGCTGTCGGCGGCGCGACTCCCCCGGTGCCGACCGTCTCGGTCGACCAGTACGACGGCGCCCGCCTCGCCACCGAGCACCTGCTGTCGCTCGGCCACAAGACGGTCTGGCATGTCAGCGGACCGGCCGACTGGCTCGAGGCAGCCGAACGTGAGCGTGGCTGGCGGGAGACGCTCAAGGCCCACGGCGTACGCCGGCCGCGGCTGACCCGGGGCGACTGGAGCCCGCGTTCGGGGTACGAAGCCGGTAAGTCACTGGCCAAGGAAGCCGGCCTGGGAGCGGTGTTCGTGGCCAACGACCAGATGGCTCTCGGTTTGCTGCGGGCGTTCGCCGAGGCCGGTATCTCGGTGCCCGGCGATGTCCGGGTCGTCGGGTTCGACGACATCCCGGAGGCCGAGTTCTTCAACCCGCCGCTGACCACCGTGCGTCAGGACTTCGACGAGCTCGGCCGCCGGACCTTCGACCTGCTGTCCGAGCAGATGAACGGCCGGCAGCCGAGCAGCGAGCAGATCCCGGCCAGCCTGATCGTGCGGCAGAGCTCCGGCGGCTGATCGCCGTCAGCTCTGCCGTCTGGTCAGCAGCCGCTGGACCACCACGAAGATCAGCAGCAGGGCGCCGATGGAGATCTTCGTCCACCACGAACTCAGCGTGCCGTCGAACGAGATGAAGGTCTGGATGGTGCCGAGCAGCAGGACGCCGAACATCGTCCCCAGCACCAGGCCGCGGCCGCCGGTCAGCAACGTTCCGCCGATCACGACCGCGGCGATCGCGTCGAGCTCCATCCCGACGGCGTGCAGGCTGTACCCGGACAGCGTGTAGGCGGCGAAGAGCAGCCCGGCCAGCGCCGAGCACAGGCCGCTGATCGTGTACACGCCGACCTTGACCAGTGCGACCCGCAACCCCATCAGGTGCGCCGAACTCTCACTGCCGCCGACGGCGTACACCGTGCGACCGAAGCGGGTCAGGTGCAGCACCCAGGCACCGATCGCGAAGATCACCAGCGCGACCAGGACGCTCGGAGTGACGTGGTAGCCACCCGGCAACGGCACCGATCCCTGCGCGAACCTGGTCAGACCGGGGTCGCGGATCGGAATCGACTCGACGCTGATCAGATAGCAGAGCCCACGGGCCAGGAACATCCCCGCCAGTGTCGCGATGAACGGCTGCACATCGAAATAGTGGATGACCAGGCCCATCAACGTCCCGAGCAGGGTCCCGGACACCAGGACGGCGACCACCGAGGCCGCCACCGGCCAGCCCGCCTCCAGCGTCGACGCCGCGATCATGGTGGACAGGGCAACCACCGACCCGACACTCAGGTCGATGCCGCCGGCAATGATCACGAACGTCATCCCGACGCCCAGCACCAGCAGGAAGGCGTTGTCGACGAACAGGTTCAGGATCACCTGGGGATCGGCGAAACCTTCGTAGCGCAACGATCCGGCGCCGAAGATCCCGATCAGCAAGGCGACGGTGGCCGCGACCGGCAGATAGCGGCGCGGCGGGCTGTACCCGCGGATCCGCGCCGCGAGTGCGGGCACCGTGGTCGCGGCGCTCACGCCGCATCCGTCCGTACGACGGGGGCGGTCCGGCGTGGCCGGCGGCTGCGCAGCGCGGCCCGCGCCTTCGGTGACTGCAGGAGACAGACCACGATCACGACAACCGCCTTGAAGAGATAGTTGGCCTCGGCCGGGATCCCGATGGTCGGGATCGTGGTGGCCAGGGTCTGGATGAACATCGCGCCGATCAGCGTCCCGGTGAGCGAGAACTTGCCGCCCGCCAGCGAGGTGCCACCGATCACCACGGCCAGGATCGCGTCCAGTTCGATCCACAGCCCGGCGCTGTTCGCATCCGCCGCACTCGTGTTCGACGCGATCATCAGCCCGGCGACGCCGGCACAGAACGCGCTGAAGACATAGACGGTCCAGGTGATCGTCCGGGCCCGGATGCCGGCCAGCCGGCTCGCCTCCGGGTTGATGCCGACCGACTCGATCAGCAGCCCCAGCGCGGTCCGCCGGGCCAGTACGGCGGCCAGCGCGAAGACCGCGAGAGCGATCAGGATCGCCACCGGCAGGGTCGCGACGAAGCCCGCACCGATCACCTTGAACCCAGGGCTCACCACGGTGGTGATCTGGCCGTCGGTGATCAGCATGGCCAGCCCGCGGCCGGCCGTCATCAGCACCAGGGTGGCGATGATCGGCTGGATCCCGATCACCGAGACCAGGAACCCGTTCCACAGACCGAGCAGCACACAGACGCCGATGGCGATCGCGACCCCGGTGATCAGGGTGGAGGTCGCCGCCTGCTGCGGCGAGCCCGCGAGATAGCTGCAGGTGACGGCGCCCGCGATCGCGGCCACCGCACCGACGGACAGATCGATCCCCCGGGTCGCGATCACCAGCGTCATCCCGAGCGCCACCAGCAGCACCGGCGCGCCGTTGCGGAGGATGTCGATCAGGCTGCCGTACAGATGACCGTCCTGGATCCGCACCGACAGGAACGACGGTGTCACCACGGTGTTCAGGACCACCAGCAGTACGAGGGCGAGCGTCGGCCAGAACAGTGGCCGGCGGACGAGGTCACGCATCGGAGTTCCCTTCGGCTGTCGCGGTACCGCCGGCAGCGATCAGCTCGAGGATCCCGGCCACGGTGACCGAGTCGTCGTTGGGCCGGTCCGCGATCTTGGCCCGGTCCCGCATCACCAGCACCCGATGGCTGAGCCGCAGCACCTCCTCGAGCTCGGCGGAGATGAAGACGACGGAGAGTCCGTCGGTGGCCAGCTTCGCGACGAGTTGCTGGATCTGTGTCTTGGCGCCGATGTCGATCCCGCGGGTGGGCTCGTCCAGGATCAACAACTCCGGCTCGGTGATCAGCCAGCGCGCCAGCAGGACCTTCTGCTGGTTGCCACCCGACAGGTTGCGCATCAGCGCATTGGGGTCGGGCGGCCGGATGTCCAGGGCCTGGATGTACTCCGCCACCAGCCGTTCGCGGGTCCGGACCGGGACCGGCCGGAGCCAGCCCCGGGCGGCCTGCAAAGTGAGCAGCAGGTTGTCCGCGACGGTCAGGTCCTCGACCACGCCCTCGGCGCGACGGTTCTCACTGGAGAACGCGATCTTGGAAGCGATGGCGTGCCGCGGCGTACGGAACTTCCGCCGGGTACCGCGGACGTCGATCGAGCCGGTGTCCGCGGTGTCGGCTCCGAACAGCAGCCGGGCGAGTTCGGTGCGTCCCGACCCGAGCAGACCGGCGATGCCGATCACCTGTCCGTCGTAGATCTCGAGGTCGACGGCTTGAAGACTGCCTCGGCGACCCAGGCCCAGTACCTTCACCAGCGGTACCCGGCGCTCCGGAATCTCGGCCGGCGCGTGCTGCTCGAGCTTCTCCAGCGTCTCCAGTTCGCGGCCGATCATCGCTTCGACCAGCTCGAACTGGGTGACGCTGCCGGTCCGGTACTCCCCGACGAGCTTCCCGTTGCGCAGAACGGTCATCCGGTCGGAGACCTCGAACACCTGGTCCAGGAAGTGCGAGACGAACAGGATCGCCACGCCCTGGTCGCGCAGGTCGCCCATCACCGCGAACAGCTTCGCCACCTCGTCCGCGTCGAGGCTGGAGGTGGGCTCGTCGAGGATCAGCACCCGGGCGTCCAGATCGAGCGCCCGCCCGATCGCGACCAGTTGCTGGATCGCGATCGGGTGGTCGCCCAGTGCCGATCCCGGATCGATCGCCAGGCCGAGCCGCTCCAGGATCGACCGGGCCCGGGCCCGCATCGCCTTGCCGTCGATCCGGCCGAACCGCCGCGGTTCCCGGCCGAGCAGCATGTTCTCCGCGACGGTCAGGTTCGTGCACAGGTTGACTTCCTGGTACACCGTGCTGATCCCGGCGGCCTGCGAGTCGGCCGGTGAGCCGAAGTAATGCTCGGCCCCGGCCACCACCACCGTGCCCTCGTCGATCTGGTAAACACCGGTCAGCGCCTTGATGAGCGTCGACTTACCTGCGCCGTTCTCGCCCATCAGGGCGTGGATCTCACCCGGCAGCAAGCGGAAGTCGACGTCCTGGAGCGCTTTCACACCGGGAAAACCGATGCTGATTCCGCGCATCTCGACCACCGGCGGGGCGAGCGCGGTCGAGGGGACGGGAGTGGTCGCCTGGGTCATCGCGGGATCAGTACTGCCGGGTGGGCAGCGCCGCCTTGGCCGCCGCCTGGTCGAAGACCGTCTCCTTGGTCAGCACCCGGGCCTCCACCGACTCGCCGGCCACGACCTTCTTCGCCAGCTCCATCAGTTGGGGGCCGAGCAGCGGGTTGCACTCGACGATGTAGTTGATCTTGCCGTCGGCCAGTGCGGTCATCCCGTCCTTCACGGCGTCGATGGTGATGATCTGGATGTCCTTGCCGGGCTTGAGACCGGCGGCCTCGATCGCCTCGATCGCGCCCAGCCCCATGTCGTCGTTGTGGGCGAACACGACGTCGATGTTCTTCTGCGACTTCAGGAAGGACTCCATCACCTTCTTGCCGCCGTCACGGGTGAAGTCACCGGTCTGCGAGGCGGCGATGGCGATCTTCGGGTCCGCCTTGGTGACCTCTTCGAAGCCCTCCTTGCGATCGATCGCCGGCGCGGCGCCGGTGGTGCCCTGCAGCTCGACGACCTTGATGGCGCCGTCCTTGTTCACATCCGCGGCGTCGCCCTCCTTGACCAGCCATTCGCCGGCCTTCTTGCCCTCGACAACGAAGTCGGAGCCGAGGAAGCTCTTGTAGAGCGAGGTGTCCTTGGAGTCGACCGCGCGGTCGGTCAGGATGACCGGGATGTTGGCCCGCTTGGCCTCCAGCAGCACGGTGTCCCAGCCGGTCTCGACCACCGGGCTGAAGGCGATCACGTCCACCTTCTGCTGGATGAAGGACCGGATCGACTTGATCTGGTTCTCCTGCTTCTGCTGCGCGTCGGAGAACTTCAGGTCGATCCCCGCGGTCTTGGCCGCCTCCTGGACCGACTTCGTGTTCGCGGTCCGCCAGCCGCTCTCGGCACCCACCTGGGCGAAGCCCATCGTGATGCTGTCCCCACTCGCCGCCTTCGACTCGGGCTTGTCCGAGCCGCAGCCCACCAGGCCTCCAACGAGCACCAGCCCCGTCGCAACGGCCATCAATCTCTTCATGCCAGCACTTCCTGTCCTCGTCACCGCTTGGTGCGCTGAATGTTAGCGCTAACTTTCTGCACGTCAACAGCCTCCGACGCCGAATTGTTAGCGTGAACGCGCATTCCGTGCGAGCATCACCGCAGAGCTCCGATGGCTAGCCGGACACTAGTGTCCTGAGCAGCACCCGGACCTGGTCCTCGATCTCCTGGACGACGGCATCGACGGGCTTGGTGAGGTTGATCGTCACCGCCATGCTGACGAACATGATCGCGGAGACGATGTGCGCGAGCGCCGCGGCCTCGCCGGCGCCGAACCGCCCGTCGCGCTGCAGCACCTCGGCGATCGCCGCCTCGGTCCGTACGGTCAGGGCGAGCGCCTCGCCGTGATGAGGCTCCTCGGGATCGCCGAAGACCATCTCCCGCAGGTAGGTCCGCCCGTTGTCGACCTGCTTGCGGTTGCACTCGACGACCGGCCGGATGATCGCCACGACCGCATCGAGCACGTCGGTGATCCGCGCAGCCGCCGATGCGCCTTCTTCGAGTGCCTCGGCATAGCTGGAGTTCTGCACGAGCAGGAGGAGCTCGCCCTTGGTCTTGGCGTACAGGAACAACGTGCCCGCGCCTATGTCGGCCTTGTCCGCGATCTCCTGGGTGGTCACCTCGTCTACGCCGCGCTCGGCGAAGAGCTCCCGGGCGGCGGCGGTGATCCGGTCCAGCTTCTCCTGCTTGTTCCGTTCACGCCGGCCGACCGGCTGGGAGGACAGTGGCATCCGTGCGGTCCTTCGCTGCTCTGGGTGGTACTGCGGGGCTCGGCTGCACCGCCGCTCATTCTTCCACGGCGGCCCGGCTGGTCCGTCGGTTCAGCGGCCCAGGAAGGCGACGGCGACCGGCGCGAACTTGTCGTGGAACTGGAAGATGCCGCCGTGACCGGAGTCGGGGTAGATGACCAGCTCCGAGTCCTTGATCCGTCGGTGCAGGTCTTCGGACAGCACCGACGGCACCATCCGGTCGTTGTCGCCGTTGGCGATCAAGGTGGGCTGGGTGATCCCGGACAGATCGGCGGGCGCGGACCGTCCCCAGTTCTTGATCGCGTTCAGCTGGGTCCGGAGTGTCTTGACCTTGACCGGTGTGTCCCGGTCGACAGTGCGCTCCCGCAACCGGTCGACGAACGCGCGAGCAGCCGGCTTGCCGGTGGCGTTGCGGTTGAAGAACAGGAACTCCTTCGGGTCCGACCGGGTCAGGGTCGCCCGCAGGATGTCGTAGTACGTCGTACCGACGACCTTGTCCATGTCCTTGCCACCCGCGGGACCGGTGCCGGTGAGGACGAGTTTGCGGACCAGGTCAGGGTGCTTGAGCACCAGCGCCTGGGCGACCATCCCACCGAGCGAGAAGGCGAAGATGTCGACCTGGTCGAAGCCGAGCGCCTCGATGAAGGTCACCGCGTCGTCGGCCATCGCCTCGACGCTGTCGCGCACGCTGCCGGTGGAGGCGCCGACGCCACGGTTGTCGAACGTGATCACGTGATGCTCCGCGGCGATGGGGTCGATGATCCGGGGATCCCAGTTGTCGAGGTTCGCCGCGAGGTGGACGAAGAAGACGACGGGTACGCCGCCCTTGGGTCCCAGTTCGCGGTACGCGTAGCTGACACCGCCGGCCTCGATGGTGCGAGTGGGCGCGTCCTTGTACGCCGTGATGACGTTGTCCTGCGAGGGATTCATGGACTTCTACTTTCCTGGTTGGTTCTGATGGGTGATGACCGCCTTGCCACGGATGCCGCCCTGCCCCAGGGACTCCATCGCTTGCACGGTCTGCTCGAAGTCGAAGACCTGTCCGACCACGGGGCGCAGCGCGCCACTGTCGACGAGAGCAGTGATCTCGCGAAGCTGGCTACCGCTGGCGCGCATGAAGAGGAACTCGTACGTCACGCCGAGCCGCCGGGCTTGGCGCCGGATGCGGCTACTGAGGACGGTTGCCGCCAGCCGTAGCAGCGGACCGAGGTCGCGGGCGAAGGCCGGGTCGGGCGGCCCGGCGATCCCGATCACCTTCCCGCCAGGACGCAGTACGCGCAGCGACTTCTCGAGGTTCTTGCCGCCCCGGCTGTCCAGCACCAGGTCGTACCCGTCGAGGAGTTGCTCGAAGTCTTCGGTGCGGTAATCGATGACGACGTCCGCACCGAGCCCCCGCACGAAATCGACGTTGCCGGTGCTGACCGTGGTGGCGACCGTCGCGCCGAGGTGCTTGGCCAGCTGGATCGCGATCGTCCCGACCCCACCTGCACCGGCATGGATGAGGACCCGCTGCCCCGGCCGCAGGTCACCCCGCTCGACGAGTGCCTGCCAGGCGGTCAGGGCCACCAGCGGTAGCGACGCCGCTTCCTCGAGGCTGATCGATGCCGGCTTGAGCGCCAGGTCGGCCTCGGCGACCGCGATGCGCTCCGCGAAAGTTCCGATCCGGTCCTTGTCGGGCCGGGCGTACACCTCGTCGCCGACCTTGAATCCCGTCACCTTCGCGCCGATACCGATCACGGTTCCGGCGACGTCGTTGCCGAGGATCTGCGGCAGTTCGTACCGCAGGATCTGGCGGAACTCGCCCGCCCGGATCTTCTCGTCCAGCAGGTTGAGGCCGGCGGCGTGGACCTGGACGAGCACGTCATGGTTCCCCACCACCGGCTCGGGGACCTCCGCCGGGCGGACCGGCCCCTTGTACTGACTGACGACGAACGCTCGCATGACGATTTCCTCTGCCGATGACCCGCCCCCAGCAGACATGCTGAGTTAACTCAATAATGAGCGCACTCAGTATTGAAGTCAAGCGAATGCCTCTGCAGAAAGTCGCCGAGGTCTTGCCGATAGTTATTCTGAGGGTTAACTTAACCCCCACTCGAACCAGCGCGGCCCGTCCCGGACCGGCCTTCAGGCGTGGTTCATGAGGCATGGAGGGACAACGCAATGGCGATCGACAGCGCGGGACTCACCCGGCGAGGATTTCTCGGCGCCGGACTCGCAGCAGGCGTGATCACACTCACCGCCTGCGGTTCGGACAGCGACAAGACTTCGGGCAGCTCCACCGCCGCCGACCTGGTGATGACGGTGTGGGGCGGCGACACCGACAAGACGACGTACCAGCAGCGGATCGACCTGCTGGTCAAGAAGTTCCCCGAGCTGAAGGTGAAGCTGCAGCTGATCCCCGGCGACGGCTACGCCCAGAAGGTCCAGACGATGATTGCCGGCGGCAAGGGCCCGGACATCATGCAGGTGGCCGAGAACGTCAACGTCTACTCGAGCAAGAACCAGTTGCTGCCGCTGGACGACCTGGCGAAGAAGGCCGGTGCCGATCTGGAGAAGCGATTCGGCTCGATCGCCAAGATCTACTCCTACCAGGACAAGCTGTACGCCGTACCGGACCGGTCCGGCGCGATGATCGTGTACTACAACAAGGGCCTGTTCGATGCCAAGGGCATCAAAGCACCCACGGCGGACTGGACCTGGGACGAGACCTTGGCGGCGTTCAAGGAACTCAGCATCCCCGGCAAGCAGTGGGGCTACGGCGGTGGCGGCTGGTGGGCCCAGTGGTGGAGTTTCGTCTACCAGAACGGCGGCAAGATCATCGACGATGCCGGTAAGCCCGCGGTGGCCACCGACGAGGTGATCGAGGCGCTGCAGTGGACCGGTGACCTGGTCTTCAAGCACGGCGTCGTACCCACTCCCAAGCAGTACGCCGACATGGGTGCCGACATGGGCGGCGACGCGGCCTTCGCGAACGGGAAGGTTGCGGTCAACACCACCGGGTTCTGGGGAATCAGCGGCCTGGCGAAGAGCAAGATCGAGTGGGACATCGCCCCGCTGTGGCGCGGCAAGAACCAGGCCGTCACGGCGTTCGGCAGCGGGCTGGCGATCTCCCGGACCGCGAAGAACCCCGAGGCCGCCTTCAAGGCCATCGACTTCCTCACCTCGACCGAGGCCCAGCAGCGGATCATCGCCACCGGCCAGGACGTGCCGGCCAGCCTCGAGGTGCAGAAGAGCGAGGCCTTCCTGAAGCCGGCCTGGATGACCAAGCCGGTGAACATGAACGTCTTCGCCGAGTCGAGCTCGTTCGTCTACCGCGCCCCGTTCATCCCCGCCTGGAACGAGATGCAGAAGGCCTTCGACGACGGGCTGGCCGACTTCTGGCTGGGCAAGAAGGACGCCCGGACCTCGCTGACCGCGATCCAGCAGCGGCTCGAATCCATCATCAAGCCCGCGGGCTAGGCGGCGATGTCGAGGCTCCGGCGCCGGGAGGCGCTGTGGTTCTACCTGTTCGCCTCGCCGTGGATCATCGGGTTCGTGGTCTTCCTGCTCGGCCCGATGATCGCCTCGGTCTACATCTCGATGACGGACTGGGATTCCTTCACCCCACCGCACTGGGTCGGGCTGGACAACTACGTCCAGCTGCTCACCGACGATCCGGTGTTCTGGAAGGCGTTGACGAACACCTTCTACTACGCGGCGATCTCGGTCCCGCTCGGTCTGGTGATCGGGTTGTGGCTGGCGAACCTGCTGAACAAGGGGATCCGGTTCCGGAAGCTGTTCCGGACCCTGATCTACCTGCCCACCCTGGTCCCGCTGGTCGCCACGGCGATGATCTTCAAGATGGTGCTGGCGCCGTCCGGTCCGTTGAACGATGTGCTCGGGATCTTCGGCATCCCCGGGCCCTCCTGGTTGCTGGAGGCGGCCTGGGTGAAACCGGCGCTGATCCTGCTGTCGGTCTGGGGAGCCGGCGGCGCGACCGTTCTGTTGCTCGCGGCAATGAAAGGCATCCCGCGCGAGCTGTACGAGGCGGCCGAGGTGGACGGCGCCGGGCCGGTCCGGCAGTTCTGGAGCATCACCGTCCCGCAGCTGACCCCGATCATCTTCTTCAACCTGATCATGGGTCTGATCGGGGCGTTCCAGGTGTTCTCCCAGGTGTACATCCTGACCAAGGGCGGCCCGGACAACGCCAGCCAGACGATGGTGCCGCTGCTGTTCGACCAGGCGTTCTCCTTCTACCACATGGGCTACGCGTCGGCGATCTCCTGGCTGCTGTTCGCGGTGATCCTGCTGTTCACCCTGATCGCCTTCCGCACCGCGCGGCGCTGGGTGTTCTACGAGACCGAGGTGAAGTGATGGCCACCGCACTCTCCACCGCCGCTGCCGCTGGGCAGCGCATCCGCAGTACCGAGCGAACGGTCGGCGCCAAGCGGTCCACCCCGTTCAGCTACGCGACCTTGATCATCGTCTCGGCGGTGCTCTGCGTCCCGTTGGTGTTCGTCGTGTCGATCGCGTTGTCCAGTGACCAGACCGTCAACGCGAACACCTTCACGATCATCCCGCGCGAGTTCCACTGGGAGAACTTCACCCGGGTGTTCAGCACCGAACTGCCGATGCAGCGGTTCCTGCTGAACTCGGTGATCATCTCGGCCGGCGCGGTGGCCGGCCAGGTGCTGTCCAGCGGGCTGGTCGGCTACGCGTTCGCCCGGCTGCGCGCACCCGGCAAGAACGTGCTGTTCATCATCGTCATCGCGACGATGATGATCCCGTCCCAGATCACGATGATCCCGCAGTTCATCTTGTTCAAGGAGCTCGGCTGGGTGAACACCTACCTGCCGCTGATCGTGCCGAACTTCTTCTCCAACGCCTTCAACGTCTTCCTGGTCCGGCAGTTCGTCTCCCGGCTGCCGAGCGAGATCGACGAGGCGGCGATGGTGGACGGCCTCGGCTTCTTCGGCATCTACCGCCGCATCATGCTGCCGATGCTCACCCCGATCCTGATCGCGATCGGCATCTTCACGCTGACCGCGACCTGGGGTGACTTCATGGGCCCGCTGATCTATCTGAACGACGAGTCCAAGATGCCGCTGGCGCTGGGCGTGCAGTACATCACCAGTACGTCGCAGGCGCTCCAGGCGCCACCGTGGAACCTGGTGATGGTCGGCTCGATCCTGCTCACGCTGCCGATGATCCTGGTGTACTACCTCGGTCAGCGCTATCTCTACGAGATGGACATCAGCGGCGGCAGCGCGGGGGTGAAGTGACCATCGTCAGCACCGCTGTCGAGCTGGACGCGCAGGGCCTTCGGATCGGAGGCCGACCGAAGCTGCTGCTCTGCGCGTCCCTGTTCTACTTCCGTCTCCCCCGGGAACAATGGCGATCACGGCTCCAACAGATCCGTAGATCGGGCTACACCTGCGTCGACGTCTACCTGCCGTGGAACTTTCACGAACTCTCCCCCGGCAGGTGGTCGTTCGATGGGCGCCGGGACGTCGCGGCGTTCCTGGACCTCGCGCACGAAGAAGGTCTGTCGGTGATCGCCCGGCCCGGGCCGTACATCTGCTCGGAGTGGGACGGCGGTGCGCTCCCCGCCTGGCTCGGCCTCGATCCCCAACTACGGGTCCGCCAGAACGAGCCGCGCTACCTCGCCCAGGTGGCGGCCTGGTTCGACCAGGCGCTCCCGATCCTGGCCGAGCGGCAGTATCCGGCCGGTCCGGTCATCATGGTCCAGCTGGAGAACGAACTGGACTTCTTCGACTGCGAGGATCGCCCGGGCTATCTCACCGCGCTCCGCGACCAGGCGATCGGCCACGGCATCACCGTGCCGCTGATCGCCTGCGCGGGGCAGGGTGACGTCGCCGGTGCCACCGGCGACACCTCCGGAGTCGTTGCCGCATGCAACTTCTACCCCGACGACGATTCGCCGCACATCGAGCAGGAGGTACGCCGGTACGCCGGGCTGCTCGCCGAACGCGATCTCCCGTTGCTGGTCACCGAGACCAACCGGCGGCACCGGACGCTGCGACGTCTGCTGGCGAGTGGGGCATCGTTGATAGCGCCCTACCTCCAATCGTCGGGATGGAACTTCGGCTACACCCCGTCCAGCGGGAACTGGGGCGACCCCGGCAACTTCATGAGTCACGACTACGACTTCGGCGGCTACGTCTCGCCGACCGGACAGGAACGTCCGGAGTACGCCGAAGCGCAGGTGCTGGCTCGCGTTGTGGACGCTCTGGGATCACGGTTGGCTCTGGCCACCACGACCGTGCCGCAAGTGGAGGTGACGGCCGACTTCCCGACCAGCTCGTCCTTGTCGGCGCTGAATCTGTCCGGCGGTGGCCAGCTGATCGCCGTACCGAATCTCGGCACCGGGTCCGGTCGTGCGGTGGTGGGCGGAGTCTCGGTCGCCGTCGCGGCCGACTCCTGTCCGTTGATGCTGGTCGATTTTCCCTGGCAGGAAAGGACCTTGACGCTCGCCTCGGCAGATCTGGTCGCGGCGACCGACTCGATGCTGGTGTTCTCCAGCGCTGTCCCGGTCACGGTCGTCATCGGAGCGACGCAGGTAGAGATTCCGGCTACGACAGGCCTGGCGGAGTACAGGGTGGTCGACGGGTTGACGCTCGTCGTACTGACTCCCACGGATGCCGCGCGCTTCGTACTCCGGGACGGCAGCGTCGAGTTGGCCGACGCCGTGAAAGCAACCGCGCCGGCCCCGGCAACCGACGTACGGGCTGTCCGGCGGCGGGCCGGTGCGGCGCCGGCGAAGGATGCCGGCAGCCACGAAGGGCCACCGTCGCTGGAATCGCTGGGTGTCTATCGGGGCCGTGGAACCTACTCGGCGACGGCCGATCTGACCGGCATCGACGAGCTGCTGCTGGTTGGCGCCTGCGACCTGGTGGATCTGTCGATCGCGGACGAAGTGTTGCCGACGATCGCCGGTTTCGGCGCGACCCGTCGCATCGATGTGCATGCGGTGCAAGGCCCCACGGTCATCCACGCGACCGTCGAGACGTGGGGACATGCCAACTTCGACGACTCCCGGCTGCCTTCTCTTCGGCTTGGTTCATTGCGTGGTCTCGGGACGCTCTGGGCGGTCGAGAAGGTACAGAGTCTCAACGCCTCCTGGCTGGTCGAGGGCCACTGGGCCGGGCAGCCGGCACCGCTGCGGTCGCTCGGTGGATGGAGCAGCACCCGCGTCGGCGTACCGATCACCTATACGCGCCGGCTCGAGCCGGCCGGCACGTCGGCGCTTCGCCTGCTCGGTGTCGAGCAGCCGATCGCGGTGACCGTGGGCAGCGGTGAACCGGTCACTGTCCATCAGGAGAACTCGTGGGTCATGCTGCCCGCCGGGACCAGCCAGGTGTCGGTCACGCTCCCCCACCATCCGAGCGGCGGCGGGCTGCACGCAGAGCTGCTCACCCTGCGGCCCGTGACCGATTGGGCCTGCACGGTCCAGGACGACGAACTGCTGACGGCCCATGCGAGTCGCGCGGATTCCACCACCGAGATCGACCTTCCGCTGACCCTCGAACCAGGTGAGGAGGTCTGGCTCGACGTCGACCTGCCGGCCGGCGACGAGGACTGCCTGGTCCGGCTGGACGGCTCGCAGCTCCGGGTCACCGGGTGGGCGGCCGGGGAGTGTCTCGGCCGGATCTGGGCCGGTGACCGGGCGAGGTTCTCGGGCGGCGACCCGGATGTCCTCTGGGTGCCTGCCGGATGGTCCGGGCTGACGTTGCTGGTGCGGGGCGTCGCCGGTGCGGCCCGGCCGGAGCTTCGTAGGCTGAGCCTAGGACCATCCAGCACCCGAGGGGGAAATGGTGCCGCGGCAGACGTCACGTGATCTTCGCAACGAGAGCCGGTTCGAGGTACTGCACGCGTTGTTCGAGCTAGGCCCCTCGACCCGGCAGGAGATCGCCCGGCACACCGGACTCAGTACGGCGACCGTGGCCACCCTGGTCACGGAGTTCCTGGCCGAGGGCGTGCTGCGGATCGCCACGATGGAACGCCGGACGGTCGGGCGGCCGTACGAGCGGCTGGCGATCGATCCGGACCGCGGCCGGATCGTCGGGGTGGACGTCGCCGAGACCTACGTGGCGGCCACCGTCTTCGACATCGCGCTGACCCCGGTCGGCCAGGGTGAGGTGGCGCTGGACGAGCACGAGAACAGCCAGGTGTACGTCGTCGACGGCATCGTCCGCGCGGTCGAGGCGGCCGTCGCGGACAGCGGCGGCGGACTCGACCGGATCCTCGGCAGCGGGATCAGTATGCCGGGGCAGGTCAGCCCGGACGCCGGCGTCTCGATCTTCGCGCCGAACTGGGACTGGCACGACGTCCGGATCGAGGCGCTGCTGGCCGAACGCCTGCGGGTCCCGGTGTACGTCGACAACCCGCTCAAGGCGGTCACCCTGTCGGAGATGTGGTTCGGGGTCGGCCGGGTCTCCGAAAGCATGGTGGTGGTCAACCTCGGCACCGGCGTCGGGGCCGGGATCGCCATCGACGGGGCCCTGATCCGCGGCGCCAACAACAACGCCGGCGAGTGGGGCCACACCCTGCTGCAACTCGACGGCCGGCAGTGCCGCTGCGGCCGGCGCGGCTGCGTCGAGGCCTACCTGGGTGTCCAGGGTCTGGAGGCCTCGCTCGCGGAGATCGATCCGGACCATCCCGCCCTCCAGCAGCCGCTCCAGCGCGGATTCGTCGAGGCGGTGGCCAAGGGCCTGGCCGCCGGTGACCCGGCCCTGGCCGAGCTCGCGGCCCGTACGTCGCACTACCTGGCGGCCGCGCTCGGCGATCTCGTCAACGTGCTCGACATCCCGTACATCACCCTCACCGGCTGGACCTCGACGGCGCTGGCCGAATGGTTCGTCCCGGCCGTCCGCGCGGAACTGCCGCAGCACGTCCTGCCGGGCTCGCTCCCGCATCTCACCGTCGAGTCGTCCCGCGTCCCCGGCAACCCGGTCGCGCTCGGCATGGCAGCCTTTGCCCTCGAACAGTTCCTCGGCCAGCTCGGCCTGGCCAGCCCGGCGAGCGCACCGATCAGCCGCCGCCGGACCCGCTCCAAACCCTAGGAGACCAGTCTTGCCCAGCCTTTCCGCCGCACGCGTCGTGATCGACCTCGACGTCTCCGGCCCCACCATCAGCCGCCATCTCTACGGGCATTTCGCCGAACATCTCGGCCGGTGTGTCTACGACGGCTTCTACGTCGGCGAGTCCTCGCCGCTGCCGAACGAAGGCGGTATCCGGCTCGACGTGGTCGAGGCGCTGAAGGCGCTGAACATCCCCAACCTACGCTGGCCCGGCGGCTGTTTCGCCGACGAGTATCACTGGATGAACGGCGTCGGCCCACGCTCCGAGCGGCCGCGGATGGTCAACACCAACTGGGGCAACGTCGAGGAGAACAACCACTTCGGCACCCACGAGTTCATGGCGCTGTGCGAACTGCTCGGCGCCGAGCCGTACGTGAACGGCAACGTCGGCAGCGGCACCGTCCAGGAGATGAGTCACTGGGTCGAGTACCTCACCCGCGACGGCGACAGCCCGATGGTGCGGATGCGCAAGGCCAACGGCCGGGAGCAGCCGTGGAAGGTCCCGTTCTGGGGAATCGGCAACGAGGCCTGGGGCTGCGGCGGCAACCTGACCGCCCAGGACTATGTCGCGCTGGCCCGTCAGTACGCCACGTTCTGCAAGGACCACGACGGCAACAAGCTCTACCGGATCGCCGCCGGTGCGTCCGACGACGACCTCGCCTGGACCGAGGCACTGATGCAGGCGATCAGCCGCCTCGGCGGCGAACCGCGCGACCTCTTCCAGGCGATCTCGGTGCACTACTACACCGTGCCGGGATCGTGGGAGCACAAGGGCAGCGCGACCGAGTTCGGCCTCGACGACTACTACCGGACCATGATCAAGGCCCAGCACATCGACCGGATCCTCACCGGCCACT
This sequence comes from Kribbella sp. NPDC006257, assembly GCF_040613535.1. Lineage (NCBI taxonomy): Bacteria > Bacillati > Actinomycetota > Actinomycetes > Propionibacteriales > Kribbellaceae > Kribbella > Kribbella sp. NPDC006257. The sequence goes on along the minus strand of NZ_JBEXSJ010000060.1, from coordinate 12,831 downwards.
CGACCGTGATGGATGCCTACGACCCGCAGCACAAGATCGGCCTCGTCCTGGACGAGTGGGGCACCTGGTGGGATGTCGAGCCGGGCACCAATCCCGGTTTCCTGTTCCAGCAGAACGCGTTGCGCGATGCCCTGGTGGCGAGCCTGCACTTCGACGTCTTCCACCGGCACGCCGAGCGGCTGGTGATGGCGAACATCGCCCAGACGGTGAACGTGCTGCAGGCGATGGTGCTGACCGACGACAGCGGCTTGGTCCTCACCCCGACCTACCACGTCTTCGAGATGAACAAGGGCCACCAGGACGCCACGTCTGTTCCGGTCCACCTGGTCGACCGGCCGGCGCCGTACGTGCTCGACGGCAAGCAGCTGGAGCTGCTCTCGGTGTCGGCCAGCGTGAAGGACGGCCAGGCCCTGGTCTCACTGACGAATCTCGACCCCAGCGGGCCAGCGGACGTCGTACTGGACCTGCGCGGCGCGACCCTCGGTGAGCACTGCGGCCGGTTGCTGACGGCACCTGAACTGCAGGCGCACAACTCGGCCGATCACCCGCAGGATGTCGTGCCCACCGAGCTGACCGGCATCGTCACCGATCCGCGCGGACTGCGGGTCGCACTGCCGCCGCACTCCTTCGCAACACTGGCTGTGGACTTGAAATGTTAGCGTTCACATTGCACCCTTGATCCGATCCATTCCGACCGATCCCCCAGCGCGGAGCAAAATTGTGAACGCTAACAGCGCGGCGCCACCGGCCCGGCCGCAGTTCGTCATCGGTATCGACTACGGCACGCTCTCCGGGCGGGCCGTCGTGGTCCGGGCCGGCGACGGCGAGGAGCTGGGCGCTGCCGTCCACGAGTACACGCACGGCGTGATCGAGAGCGTTCTGCCCGGCTCCGACGTCCGGCTCGGGCCGAACTGGGCCCTCCAGTCGCCGACGGACTGGCTCGACGTACTCCGGAACGCGGTCCCGAAGGCGCTCGCCGTCTCCGGCGTCGATCCGGCCTCGGTGATCGGGATCGGCACCGACTTCACCGCCTGCACCGTGCTGCCGACGCTGGCCGACGGTACGCCGCTGTGCGAGCTGGCCGACTACGCCCAGCGGCCGCACGCGTGGCCGAAGCTCTGGAAGCACCACGCCGCCCAGCCGCAGGCCGACATCGTCAACCAGGTCGCCGAAGAGCGCGGCGAAACCTGGCTCGCGCGGTACGGCGGCCGGATCTCGTCGGAATGGGAGTTCGCCAAGGGCCTCCAGTTGCTGCAGGAGGACCCGGAGCTCTACGCCCGCACCGACCGCTGGATCGAGGCCGCCGACTGGATCATCTGGCAGCTGACCGGCACCGAGTCCCGCAACGTCTGCACCGCCGGCTACAAAGGCATCCGGACCGAGGCGGGCTATCCGTCCCGCGACTACCTGAGCGCCCTGGATCCGGCCTTCGCCGACTTCACGGACAAGCTGGCCGGCCCGTTGCTGGCCCTGGGCGCACCGGCGGGCCGGCTCAGCCCGCAAGCCGCGGCGTGGACCGGCCTGCCCGAGGGGATCGCTGTTGCGGCCGGCAACGTGGACGCCCACGTGACAGCAGCGGCCGCCGACGCAACCCGTCCCGGCCAGATGGTGGCGATCATGGGGACGTCGACCTGCCACGTGATGTCCTCGGACCAGCTGGCCGAGGTCCCCGGGATGTGCGGCGTGGTCGCCGGCGGCATCGTCGACGGGCTCTGGGGCTACGAGGCCGGCCAGTCGGCTGTGGGCGACATCTTCGGCTGGTTCGTGGACAACTGTGTTCCGCCCGCCTACGTCGACGAGGCGGGCCGCCGAGGAATCGGCGTCCACGACTATCTCGCTCAGCTCGCCGCGGAGCAGCCGGTCGGCGCGCACGGCCTGATCGCCCTCGACTGGCACAACGGCAACCGGTCCGTCCTGGTCGACCACAACCTGTCGGCGGTGCTGGTCGGGCAGACGCTGGCGACCCGGCCCGAGGACGGGTACCGCGCGCTGATCGAGGGCACCGCCTTCGGCACCCGGCGCATCATCGAGGCGTTCGAGGACAACGGCGTACCGGTCGAGGAGTTCGTCGTCGCCGGTGGCCTGCTGAAGAACCAGCTGCTGATGCAGATCTACTCCGACGTCATCCGCCGGCCGATCTCCGTCGTCGGGTCCGACCAGGGCCCGGCGCTCGGGTCGGCCATCCATGCAGCCGTTGCCGCCGGCACCTATCCGGACGTGCCGGCGGCAGCGGCGTCGATGGGCCGGCGGACCGAGGCCGTCTACCGGCCCGATCCCGCCCGGGCCGACCGTTACGACCTGCTCTACGCCGAGTACCGCGAACTCCATGACTGGTTCGCGGGCGAGGCGTACGGCGGCAGCGGCGTACTGCACCGTTTGCACGCACTCAAGAACGAGGTGATCGGATGACCGGCGTCGCCGAACTGCGGGCCGAGGTAGCCGCTCTGCATGCGGAACTGGTCAAGTACGGGCTGGTCGCCTGGACCGCGGGCAACGTCTCCGGCCGGGTGCCCGGCGAGGACCTCTTCATCATCAAGCCCAGTGGGATCCTGTACGACGACCTCGGCCCCGAGTCACTGGTCATCTGTGATCTGGACGGCAAGGTGGTCGAGGGCGAGCTGGCGCCGTCGAGCGACACCGCCGCGCACGCCTACGTCTACCGGGCCAGGCCGGATGTCGGCGGCGTGGTGCACACCCATTCGCCGTACGCGACCTCCTGGGCCGCCCGCAACGAAGCCATCCCCTGCGTGCTGACCGCGATGGCCGACGAGTTCGGCGGCGACATCCCGGTCGGGCCGTTCGCGCTGATCGGCGACGACTCGATCGGCCGGGGCGTCGTCGAGACGCTGGCCGGTTCCCGCTCGCCCGCGGTGCTGATGCGCAACCACGGCGTCTTCACCATCGGCAAGAACGCCCGGGCAGCGGTCAAGGCCGCGGTGATGTGCGAGGACGTCGCCCGCACCGTTCACCTCGCCCGCAGCGGCGGGGAGCTGCTGCCCATCGACCCCGAGCACATCGACAGCCTCTACCACCGCTATCAGACCGTTTACGGTCAGCGCTGACTTCTGGAGCCCACATGCACAGCACTCCCGGACCCAAGGTCTGGTTCCTCACCGGCAGCCAGGGCCTCTACGGGCTCGAGACCCTCAACCAGGTCGCCCAGCAGTCCCAGCAGATCGTCGCGGCCCTGAACGATGCGCCGGACATCGCGGCCGAGGTGGTCTGGTACCCGGTCGTCACCGATGCCGACGCCATCCGGCAGACCTTCCTGAAGGCGAACGCCGCCGAGGACTGCATCGGCGTGATCGCCTGGATGCACACGTTCTCGCCGGCCAAGATGTGGATCGGTGGTCTGGAAGCCCTGCAGGTGCCGCTGCTGCACCTGCACACCCAGGCGAACGTCGAGCTACCCTGGGCCGAGCTGGACATGGACTTCATGAACCTGAACCAGGCCGCGCACGGCGACCGCGAGTTCGGCTACATCCAGACCCGGCTCGGCATCCCGCGGACGACCGTCGCCGGTCATGTCAGCAACCCCGCGGTCACCGCCCGGGTCGGCGCCTGGGCGCGGGCCGCGGCGGGTCTGACGGCGCTGCGCTCGATGAAGGTCGCCCGCTTCGGTGACAACATGCGCGACGTCGCCGTCACCGAAGGCGACAAGGTCGAGGCCCAGCGCCGGTTCGGCGTCTCGGTCAACACCTACGCGGTCAACGATCTCGTGGCTGCCGTCGACGCCGTACCGGACGCCGATCTCGACGCGCTGGTCAAGGAGTACGACGACGTCTACCGGATCGCGCCCGAACTGCGCGCCGGCGGCGACCGGCACGACTCACTGCGCTACGCCGCCCGGCTGGAGGCCGGCCTGCGGGCCTTCCTCGAGGCCGGTGGCTTCACCGCGTTCACCACCAACTTCGAGGACCTCGGCGGACTGCGTCAGCTGCCCGGCCTGGCCGTCCAGCGGCTGATGGCCGACGGCTACGGCTTCGGCGGCGAGGGCGACTGGAAGACCTCGGTCCTGCTCCGCACCCTCAAGGTCGTCGGCGCCGGCCGCCCGGGCGGAACGTCCTTCATGGAGGACTACACCTACCACCTGGTGCCGGGCGAGGAGCGCATCCTCGGCGCCCACATGCTCGAGGTCTGCCCCTCGATCGCGGCCGGTACACCGACGGTCGAGATCCACCCGCTCGGCATCGGCGACCGGCAGGATCCGGTCCGGATGGTCTTCGACGCCGCGCCCGGCCCGGCCGTGGTGGTCGGACTCGCCGACCTCGGCGACCGGTTCCGGCTGGTCGCCAACGAGATCGACGTGGTCGCCCCCGACCAGCCACTCCCCCGGCTGCCGGTCGCCCGGGCGGTCTGGACCCCCCGCCCGGACTTCCGGACCTCGGCCGAGTCCTGGCTCACCGCGGGCGCCCCGCACCACACCGTGCTGTCGTCGGCGGTCGGCGCCGACGAGCTGCACGATCTGGCCACCATGCTCCGGACCGAACTGCTGACCATCGACGCCTCGACCGAGATCCGCCAGTTCCAGAAGGAGATCCGCTGGAACCAGGCCTACTACCGGCTCGCTCTCGGCCTCTGACCGCTCAGGTGGGCTGGCTGACCATCAGCCAGCTCACCTGGATGTCGGGCGACCGGGTCGGCGCGATCGTCACGGTGATCTTGCCGTCGGCACCGACGGTGATGCCGCCGTACGACGCCGCCGTCCCGGTGCCGGTGAACAGGCGTTGCTGGTCGACGACGGCTCCGTTGACCGCTACCTGTGCCGCCCGGTTGGCCCACGGCCAGGGGTCGTAGTAGCCGGCGTGCACGGTGTAGGTCCCAGGAGCAAGACCGCTGAAGGTGTACACCAGCGGCTCATGGTTCTTGGCGTATCGCAGGGTGGTGTAGAGGTCGCCGTCCGCAGTACCGGCCGGCGCACTCGCACCGGTGTAGCCCCAGGTGGTTCCGCTGACCGGGTCCGTTCCCAGCGGTTGTTCCGGGCTCGAGTTCAGCAAGGACGTTGCCTGGTTCACCTTCTGCCAGTCCGCTGTCGCGACACCGCCCGCGTTCACGGCGTACCGGAGCCCGCGCGGGATCACGACGATCGAGCGGACGAAGGTCCGGCCGTCCGCCAGCGTTCCGCGCAAGCTCGCCGGTCCTGGCTGAGCCACACTGGCGGCGTCCCAGGTCACGGCCACCTGCTGCGACTGTGTTCCGGTCCGCACGCTCACAGAGGCTGGGAGTGTGCTCGTGTCACCGAGCCACACGTGATCGGGCAGCTGGGTGTCGACACTCCACCGCCGGTACGCCGGGAGGTCGCCGAGCGTCCACTCCTGATCGGGTCCGATCGACAGGCTGCCGCCCTCGCCGAAGGTCATGGGCATCCACACGTACGGCGCGTTGGCCAGGTCGCTCGGCGTCCAACGATCGGCCATGAACACGAACTTGTTCTGCGCCTGGTCGTAGGGGATCACGTTCGTGCTCTGCGAGCTATACGTGTTCGCCGCTCCGGGTCCGCTGATCGGGCTGCCCTGATCGGTGAACTGACCGAGGATGTTCTGCGAGGTCGCGTACCGGGCGGGGTTCGGGTCCCAGCCGGTCGCGCCGGAGGTGATGAGGTAGTACCGGCCCTCGGACTTGAACATCGCCGGCGCCTCGCGCTGGTTGCAGGCGAGTGTGCGAACGAAGTCCTTGCCCTGCACGGCGTTCTCCGGGCGTGCGGAGAGATAGGTGTAGTCCCGGTTCAGCTTGGAGATGTACATCGTCCGGTTCTCCTCGGACGCGTAGATGATGTACGCCGCGCCGTCGTCGTCCACGAACAGGTTCATGTCCCGCGCCATCCCGCCGGCCGGGTCGAACGAGGCGCCGGTGCCGCACCAGGGCACGGAATCGCTCGGCACGTGGTCCAGCCGGTAGGAGTCGATCCAGCGGAACGGCCCGGTCGGCGAATCGGAGACCGCCACCCCGGCCTCGGCCCGCGCATACGTCGACGTACTGGTCGGCGACGAAGGCCCGTCGGAGTGCACCCACATCACCCACTGGCGGGTCGCCTTGTTGTAGATCACCTTCGGCCGCTCGAGAATCGAGGCCGTCGCCCAGCCGTCGGTCCGGACGCTGTTGGTCGACAGGTCCCGCCAGACGACCTCCTTCTGCGCGGCGCTGTATTTCTTGTAGAGCTTGCTGAAGTACTTGTCGTTCTCGAACTGGTCCTGCGAGCTCATCGCGCGCAGAGCGAGCCCGCCGTCCTTCCAGTTGTAGAGGTCGTACGACGAATAGACGTGCACACCAGGACTGTTGGCATACCCGTTGCTGCGGTCCTCGCCGTACCAGTACCAGATCCGCCGGCCGCGCTCGTCGGTCGCGGGCACGACCTGGCCGCCATGAGCCTGGATCACCTGGCCGTTGCTGTCGCGCCACTCGCCGCCCGGGCGGAACGAGCTGTATTTCTCGGCGGCCGAGCTGGGTGGTGCGGTCACCAGAGTCAGTACTGCGAGCGCAGCACTCATCAGGGCGAAGGCACGTTTCATCGGATTCTCCTCATGGGGCGGAGTTGGAAGGAGCTGTTGGTGGACACGACCCACAGAGCGCAGCCCGGGACGGTGGCGAGGCCCGCCAGCGGGACCTGGCTGACGATCACGAACGCAGCAGCCAGTACGCCGAGCGACAGCAGGCTGAGCGGCCACCGCCGTACGCCGGTGTAAACGGCAAGACGCAGCAGAGCTCGGAGAGTCAGGGCAGGGTCACTGCCAACTATGACCAAGGCAGTGAGAGCGGTGTTCAGCAGTAGTGCCAGGAGCACGACCAGCAACGGCACCAAGGCCGCACCGGCTGGCGACTTGGCCAGGAGCTTGAGGTCTGCAATCAGAACCCCAGTCAAAATGACGGTGCCGAGGGCAACGACCAGTGCTCGGCGACCACACGACCACACCAGCTGGAGCAGCGCTCGCAGCGGAGGACGGGGATCGTCGATGCCGAAGTATCCGAACGCGGCTGCCATCGCCGGGCCGAGCGGAAGAGCCAACAGACCGAAGAAGAACGGATAGCGCCAGGGCGCTTCAACCGCTCCGAGAGCCAGCATCAGCGGCAACCCGGCCACTGCGAGCAGCGTATTGACCGCGAGCACCCGGTGGGCGAAGGACCAGAGCATCTCCCACGCGTCCGCCCGGACGTTCACCCGCGCCAGTGGCGAGGCCATCACTTCATCCCGCTCGTCGCGATGCCCTGCACGAAGTACTTCTGGCCGAGCAGGAAGATCACCAGGATCGGCAGCACGGACAGCACCGAGCCGGTCATGATCATCGCGTACTCCGCGTCGTACAGGCCGACGAACGAGCGCAACCCCAGTTGGACGGTCCACAGCTTGTTGTCGGTCAAGTAGATGAACGGCCCCATGTAGTCGTTCCAGGTGTTGACGAACGTGAGCAGCGCGAGGCTCGCCAGCGCCGGCTTCGACAACGGCAGGATGATCCGGGCCCAGATGCCGTACTCGCTCAGCCCGTCCAGCCGGGCCGCCTCGCTCAGTTCATCGGGGATGGTCAGGTAGTACTGCCGCATCAGGAACACCCCGAAGGCGCTGAACGCCTGCAGCAGGATCAGCGACAGGTGCGTGTTCACCAGGCCGGCCTTCTGCATGATCACGTACTGCGGAACCATGTACGCCTGCCAGGGCACCGCGATCGTCGCGATGTAGGCGAGGAACAAGGCGTCCCGGCCGGGAAACCGCACCTTGGCGAACCCGTACGCCGCGAAGCTGCCGGTGAGCACCTGCAGGGCGGTGATCGTGACGCTGAGGAACACCGAGTTCCGCAGGTAGGTGAGCAGCGGGATCCGGCTCCAGATCGCGGTGAAGTTCCCCCAGTGGAACTCGGCCGGGATCCACCGGACCGGCACGCTGAAGACATCCGCGTCCGCCTTCAGCGAGGACGAGACCATCCAGGCGAAGGGCACCAGCACCGCGACCGAGAGCAGGCCGAGCAACAGGTAGGCCAGCGTACGGCGTACTGAGAACCCTGCTCGGCGAGGAGCCGGTGGTGGGTCGACGACCAGAGCCGGCCCGGTCGCCGGTGGTGAGACTGTCAACGTCATCGCTCGCTCCTTCGCTGCAACCGGAACTGCACCACGGTGATCGTCAGCACGATGACGAACAGCGCCATTGACACCGCCGAGGAGTAGCCGAACCGGCCCTGCACGATGCCTTCGCGATAGATCACCTGGGACAGCACCAGCGTCGCGCGCCCGGGGCCGCCCTCGGTCATCACCTGGATCAGGTCGAACACCTTGAAACTGGAGATGGTCAGCATGATCAGCACGAAGAAGGTGGTCGGCCGCAGCCCCGGCACGGTGATGTACCGGAACCGCTGCCAGCCGCTCGCTCCGTCGACCCTGGCGGCCTCGTACAGCTCGGCCGGGATCGTCTGCAGACCGGCGAGGTAGAGGATCATGTAGTAGCCGAGGTCACGCCACACGCTGGCCACGATCACCGCGGGCATCGCCCAGGTGGTCGAGCTGGTCCAGCCCGGCGGATGGTCGATGCCGATCGCCCGCAGGAACTGGTTCACCGGTCCCGCCTCCGGGCTGAGCAACATGTTCCAGACCACGGCGACCGCGACCAGCGAGGTGATGTAGGGGAAGAACAGCGCGGTCCGGAAGAACCGCGCTCCCTTCAGCTTCTGGTTCAGCAGTACTGCGAAGCCGAGTGAGGCAGCGAGCGTCAACGGCACGTGCCCGACGGCGTAGTACGCGGTGTTCTGCAGTGCGGTCCAGAAGGTGTCGTTGTGGATCATCCGCTCGAAGTTGTCCAGGCCGACCCACTTGGGGGTGCTGTAGGAGTCCCAGTCGAGGAAGGACAGCGCGAGCGACGCGATCACCGGCACCAGCGTCAGCGCGGCGAAGCCGATGAAGTTCGGCAGGATGAAACTCCAGCCGATCAAGCTACGGCTGCTGCGGAGGCGGCTGCGGCGCCGGGTCGGCCGCGGCGCGGAGACGGTGGCGGTCATTGCTCAGCGGACCTCGTTCTTGACCCGCTTGGCCATCTCGGCCAGCCCGTCGTCGAGCGACTTCTGCCCGGTCATGATCAGCTGGTGCTCCTCGGTGAGGATCTGATCGACGTCGGAGGACTTCTCCCCGACCGGCATCTCGAGCACCACGGTGTCGGGCTTGAAGGCCTTCTTGGCGACCGCGTCGCCCGGCACGCCCGGCAACGCGAAGTACGTGTCGAGGATCTGCTGGCTCTGCAGCGACGGCGTGACACCCGCCTTGGCGACCGCGGTGGCGCCCGCCTCACTGGAGGCCCATTCGACGAACTTCTTCGCCGCGTCGGCGTGCTTGGAGTTCTTGTTCACCGCGAAGGCGGTCGGCGAGCCGAAGGTGATCACCTTGCCGTCCGCCGCGCGCTGCGGCAGCGGGGCCATCCCCCAGTCGACCTTGGTCTTGCCCGCCTTGGTGTCGGCCAGCAGCGTCGCCGCGTACCAGGTCCCCATCGGCAACAGGGCGGCCTTACCGGTGGAGAACATCGTGTTGTAGCTGACCTTCTGGCTCTTGGCAGTTGCCCAAGGCAACAGCACACCGTCCTTCTGCAGATCCAGTGTCATCGTGTACTGGTCCTTGAAGAAGCTGTAGTCGCCACCGAGCAGATCACCACCGGTCTGCGCCGCGGCGGTGGCCTCGACCACCGAGCGCCAGGTGTGCTGATAGGCGCCGTACACCTTGGTTGAACCGTCGCCCTTGGTCAGGCTCTTCGCCAATGTCGCGTAGTCGGCCCAGGTCAGGTTCTGCAGCTTGGATTCCGGTACGCCGGCCTGCTTGAGCAACGTCTTGTTGTAGTAGAGGACCCAGAAGTCCTGGCGGTACGGCAACGCGAAGTACTTGCCGTCGAGCTCGTAGGACTTCAGCCCGGAGTACTTCGCGGGGTCCAGCGCCTTGGCCTGGTCGGTCATCGGCAGCAACTGCCCGCGGGTGCCGAACCGGGCATAGTCGATCACGTTCTTCATGGTCAGCACGTCGGTCGTATCGCCGCCGGCCAGCATGGTGGTGACCTTCTCGGCGTAATCGTCGGCCAGGATGTCGACCGGCTCGACCTTGATCTGCGGGTTGGCCGCCTGGAAGCCGTCGATGATCGCCTTGAACTCCGGCGTGGTGGCGTAGTTCCAGAGGGCGACCTTCAGGGTCTGGGGTCCGTCGGCGGCCGGTTCGGACGAGCCGCCGCAGGCGGTCAGCAGGGCCAGCGCGGCGGTGCCGGCCAGCAGGGTGAGGAGGTGTCGCTTCACGGATGTGCTCCTTGCACTTCGTACTACGGGTGGCGGTCAAGCGGTGAGCGGGAAGACGTCGGCGGTGATCTGGTGCCGGAGCGGCTCACCGGCCAGCCAGCGAGCGACCTCGCTGAGCGTGTGGTCGGTGAGCCGATGGATCTCGGTGCCGAGGGAACCGGCGATGTGCGGGGTGACCATCACGTTGCGGGCCGACCGCAGCGGCGAATCGGCCGGCAGCGGCTCGGGATCGGTGACGTCGAGGATCGCGAACAGCCGCCCCGCCTGGCACTCGGCAGCCAGAGCATCCGAGTCGACCAGGCTGCCCCGGGCGGTGTTCACGACCGTGGCATGGTCGGGCAGCTCGGCGAGCTCCGCCGCGCCGATCATGTGGTGCGTACCCGGCAATGCGGGTGCGTGCAGGGACAGCACGTCGACCTGAGGAAGAACCTCGTCGAGGTCGACCAGTTGCGCGCCGGCGGCGGCCACCTCGTCCGGGTCGGCGTACGGATCGGCGACGAGCACGGACGGGCCGTCGAGGAGGCGGAGCAGTTCCACCACCCGGCGGCCGATCCGGGAGAAGCCGACGACCCCGATCGTGCGGCGGAAGTTCGACAGGTCACCGAAACCCTGCGGCTGACCCCAGCCCCGGTACGCCGTACTCGCGTCGGCCGCCAGGAACGGCGCCTTCTTCCCCGCGAAGATGATCGCGGCCAGCGTGTACTCCGCGACCGGGACCGCGTTCGCGTCGGCTGCGCTGGTGACGACGATCTCGCGGCTCCACAGCACCCCGTCGGCCAGCGACCGGACGCTGCCCGCCGCGTGGAAGACGGCCTCGAGGCGCGGTGCTGCGGCCAACCGATCGGCCGTCAGCCGGGGTACTCCCCAGGACGTGATGAGCAGCTCGGCCGTCGCGAGCCGGGCCCGTGCCTGGGCGGAGTCGAGCTCGTCGGTCCAGAGCGGATCGGGCAGCGCCACCAGCGAGGCGAGCCGGTCGAGCCGGGCCTGGTCGAAGTGGGAGTCGAAGGCCTCGCGGTTCATCACAAGCAGCGCCTCACGGCGGTAAGCGGTTACCGTTGCGGTCATGTGAACATGAGATGTCGGCAACGTTCAGATCATCTACGGCTCATCCACGATCGTTCAGAAACATTCAGATTCGAACAACGGAGGTTTGCGCATGTCGGACGACCGGCTGTTCGGCCTGCAGCGGCACGAACGGGTGATGGACGAGCTACGCCGCGAGGGCGCCGTCCGGGTCAAGGACCTGGCCGAACTGCTCGGCGTCAGCGAGCTGACCGTCCGGCGCGACATCGCCGCACTCGCTGCGCAGAACCTGCTCACCAAGGTCCACGGCGGCGCGACCCTGCCCACCGAGCTGGCACCACCGGCGCGGCGGCGCGGACCGGCCGCGCCCCGGTTCACCATAGGGATGGTCGTGCCCTCCCTGGACTACTACTGGCCGGCCATCGTGTCCGGGGCGCGGGCCGCCGCGGCCGCTCTGGGGGTAGCGATCCAGTTGCGCGGATCCAGCTACGACTGGGCCGAGGACCGTCGGCAGATCAGCCGGCTGATCGAGGCCCAGCAGGTCCAGGGGCTGCTGCTGGCCCCCAACCTCGAGGGCGATGCCGGCGAGATGATCGACTGGATCAGCCGGCTCCCGGTGCCGGTCATCCTGGTCGAACGCCAGCCGCCGCGCTGGACGCGGACGAAGTACCAGGTCGAATGGGTCCGCAGCGACCACGCCCTCGGGGTCGAGCTGGCCGTCCGGCATCTGCACGACCAGGGGCACCGCCACCTCGGCCTGCTGCTGTCCAAGGGCAGCCCCACCTCGGCCCACCTGGCTACCGGCTGGGACACCGTCTGCGGCGACCTCGGCATCCCGGCCGGCCTGGTGTTCCGGGAATCGGTGAACATGGACCGGCCCGGGCACCGCGACACCATCGCCCAGGTGCTCGACCGCTGCCGCGCGGCGGGAACGACCGCGCTGGTCATCCATTCCGACCCGGACGCGATGGCGGTCGCCCAGTACTGCGCGGAGCAGGGCATCCGGATCCCCGAGGACCTGGCGATCGTTGCCTATGACGACGAGATCGCCCAGCTGGCGGACCCGGCGATGACCGCGGTCCGGCCGCCGAAGTCGCTGGTCGGCCGGACCTCCGTCGAACAGATGGTCGCCCGGCTCACCGAAGGTCGCCGCCGGCCGTCGCAACGCATCCTGACGGTTCCCGAACTGATCATCCGGGACTCGTCGATGGCGCTGCGCTGAGCCCTAGAAGACGTTCAGGGACAGGGTCTCCCGCGAGCCGTCGGACCAGCTGACCTCCAGCTCGGAGCCATCCAGCCGCACTTGCGGGACGGGCTCACTCCCTGCACCAGCCAGCGAAACGATGGCGACGTAGATCTCGCCGGCCACCGCGGGCGCGCGCACCAGCGGAATCGCGGTGTGATTGCCGACGGCAGCTACTTGCTCAACTCGCCGCACCTCGGCAATCCATTGCCCCAGGCAACCTTCAACCGAGGACACCAGCCCCCCGGGCTCCGAAGCAAGCCGGGCCCTGACCTCGGCACGCGGCCGGTGCCCTGCGCCTGGCTCACCAGCCGCGCC